>CAYSOI010000158.1:0-8860 GCA_964432425.1 uncultured Opitutales bacterium
ACGTAGTGGGGAGCTTCGGTGGCGTGGTAGCCTAGCTCGTCGGTTGCTCCGTTGACCACACCTCCTTTGATGCCGCCGCCAGCCATCCATACACTGAAGCCGAAGGAATGATGGTCGCGGCCATCAGCTCCCTGGGAACCGGGCGTACGGCCGAACTCTGTGGCGAACACGACAATGGTGTCTTTGAGCAGACCCCGTTGCTTCAAATCTTTCAGCAAACCGGCGGTTGGAAGGTCGACCTGTTTGGACAGCTTGGTGTGCCCCTTCTTCAAGCCAGAGTGATTGTCCCAGGCTCCTGCTGCACCGTCCCCGTGCATGATCTGGATGAATCGAACACCACGCTCAGAAAACCGTCTTGCGGCCAATAATTGTTGCCCGAAAGCTTTGGTCTCTTTTTGGTCCAGACCGTACATGGCACGGGTTTCCGCAGACTCCTGGGAGAAGTCCATTGCATCGGGCACGGCACTCTGCATGCGATAGGCCAATTCATAGGACTTCATCCTGGCTTCGATGACAGGATCGAGTGGGTATTGTTCCGCGGCAAGGCGGTTGAGTTTGTTGGTGAAATTTAGGTTTCTCAGTTGATCCTCCGCTGTCATTCCATTGCTGGGTTTGGCATAATCGAGCGGATTATTGGGATCAATTTTAAGGTTGATCGCTTCATAGGCAGGGCCGAGGTAGTGGGCATCCTTCTTGTCGAAGAAACGGGGACCGATGTTGATGAACTGCGGCAGGTTGTCACTGAGAGATCCGAGCCCATAGTTGATCCATGCACCAATGGTCGGAACACGGGGATCCAAAAAGTGTCGGCCGGAGTGAAATTGTACTTGTGCACCATGATTGTTATCACTCGTCCACATGGAGCGAATGAATGCGATGTCATCGGCACATTTCCCGATGTTCGGAAACCAGTCACTGATCTCAATTCCTGACTGGCCATACTTCTTAAAGCCAGTTTGCAGGGGGAAGATTTTGGTGCGGGTATGGCCGTTCCCATCCCCTTTGATCGGGATCCGTAATTTTCTAATCTTTTGAGGGTCCAGCACATCTTCGTAGGGTGTTTCGCCTATGGATTTTCCCGCATATTTGTTGAGAGCTGGTTTGGGGTCGAAGCTCTCCATGTGACTGACTCCGCCACGCATGAACAGCCAGATCACTCTTTTGGCCTTGGGAGGGAAGTGAGGTTTGCCGTCCGGCAAAGTATGTTGTTCCGAGGCCATGATACCGTTGACGGCCAGGGCACTGAAGCCAAGGGCGGATTGAAGAATCGTCCGTCTTGCAATTGAATTTTTGAGGTCGTTATTCATCGGATCACCAGGAAGTCATTGAGGTTAATGAGGGCATGGATGAAATGCTCACGTTTGGGTTGTTCTTTTATATAGGACAAACTTTCCGCCACCTCCTTGTCTGTCGGCTTTCGAGCCAGGATCTTTAAAAACGCTGCCTCGACAAATGCCTCAGGAACCATGTCCGACTGGAAAGACTTCGCGATCTGTTTTGCCGATGCAGAGGCCGTTTGGCTGTTCATCATCGCCAGAGCCTGCTGAGGAACAATGCTTTCACTGCGTCTGTAGCAACCAAACACATCTGCGTCATCGAAGGTCTCCAGAAACTTTGATCGCCCATCCCTGGAATGAAAGAAATAGAGGCTGCGGCGACGTACATTCGGGGAGGGCTTGATTGAGGCACCACCTTGTGTCAAATCGAGGGTGCCTGCCAATTGGAGTAAGCTGTCCCGGACCACTTGAGATTCCATTCGCCGACTGTTCATCCGCCAGTAGTGGAGGTTGCTGCCATCCTTCTTCAGTGTCTTTGGGTCTGCATTTAGATTGGAGGAGCTTCGTTGCCAGGTTTGGGAGGAAAGCATCAAGCGATGCAGGTGCTTCATGTCCCAACCGGACTCGATCAGTTCGACCGCCAGATAGTCCAAAATATCCTGGTGCAATGGTTTGGGTGCCCTCAGTCCAAAATCGGCAACGGTTTCCACCAGGGGCGTCCCAAAATGTCGCAACCAAATATGGTTCACTGCCACCCGTGCAGTCAGGGGATGGTCGCGGTGTGTCAACCAATTCGCCAATGCTGTTCTCCGTCCGCTGCTTGTTTTGGGGTACCCATCGCCAGCCGGTAGGGCATCCTTGTTGGGTGTCTTGATGAGGGACACTTTGCTAGTGGTTAACGGTTGGTAGGCCTGGAGTTTTCCTTCCTTCAAATCGGCTTCCAGCTTCATTATCGTCTTTGCTGCCTTGGCAGCTTTCTTCGGATCCAGTTGGTCCACTCTGGCTTGGGCCAGCTTCACTTCCAGTTGCTTACGGTTCGCATCTTCTGCTGACCCTTTTTCCGTTTTTCGGAAGATTGCGTTGTCTGCATGGATCCGAGCTTGGGTGAAAGCGTATTCCGCTTCGGCCAACTTCAGTTTGGCTTCCGCTAGTTCGACGACAGCCTCCGTGATTACCGGTGATTTGCTGGCAATGGGTTTCGCCTTTTCATTGGCTTGCTTAAGAACCGTCTCATCGGGCAGAGGCTTGACCTCGATGCCGTAAAAATCAGCTGTGGCATCATAAGCAAGAAGTTGGATGGCACCGGGCTGGCGTCTCGGCAAGTTGTAGGCAAATAGGTATTCTCCATCCAGGGCGACATTGATCAGCGGACCCCGGACTTTCAGGTTCAGTGTGTACTCCTGATTCAACTTAATGGGTCGCTTCGCATTGGCCTTGGTGTATACATCTCTTCCCTCAACCGTGTGGGCCAGTTGCACCTTGGCACCATGCACACTTGCGTAAACCCAGTGTGAATTCTTTCCCCCCTGGTCGACGTCAAAACGGATGCCCACTGACTGATATTGATTCCCCCCGGTTGTCTGAAATTTGAGGTCGAGTTCAAAGTCCTCGGGATGCTTTGCTTTTGAGCGTAAAAAGCTTTTGTCGATAGAGGGTTTGACCAATGCAAGCAGTCCTCCCTGATAGCGTAAGTCCCCGCCAACCACCTCCCATAGATCCGGACGGGCTTTACTGAAGTCATCCTTAAGAACCGGGCCACCCACAACAGGTGTGACCTCAGGACTGTCCGCAGGATCCTCTTTTTCGCTTTCTGACTGTTCATTGTTTTTGTCAGCGGTCACCTTTTCCTGTTTCATCTTCTCCAGATGCTCCTCGGCCTGGGTGACCTTCTTCCGAGCTTGGGCAAGGAGTTCTACCTGAACGAATTTTTGCATGTCTGGCCGCCATGCTTCCAAGGGCAGCTCAATTGGCTCCGGGGACTGCCACTTCGTCATTTCCAGAAAGGCTGGGGGACCAGGGGCGATTATTCTACTTTTATCCGCCTTACTTTCTTCGCCTCTTTTGTGCAGGTAAGTGGCGGCCCCAAGATTCCCATCATAAACCCTCGTCAATCCATTCTTGGCCAAATCCAGTTGCCCAGGTACGGCATCCACCCGGACTTGGTAAGGCTCAAAGATCGCCCGGAACTTGTAGTAGTCGAGATGGTCGATCGGATCGTATTTATGATCGTGGCATTTTGCACAATTCATAGTCAATCCCATGAACGCTTTACCAGTGTGCTCAATCGTATTGTCGAGCCAAGTCGTGCGATTGAATTTGTAGTAACTTCTGGCAAGAAATCCGGTGGCGGCAATGGCTTCTGGATCGTTTGGAGCCAGCTCATCTCCCGCTAACATTTCACGGACCATCTGGTCGTAGCCTTTGTTCTCATTGAGTGAATTGACAATCCAGTCCCGCCATCGCCAGAGGTACTTCTGACTGTCCCGTATCTCATTGCCGAGGCCGTACCAGTCGCTGTACCGCCAGACATCCATCCAGTGGCGTCCCCACCGCTCCCCGTAGTGTGGGCTGTCCAAAACCTCGTCGATGATTTTGGGTAGTGGCTCTTTTGACGCAAGTTGCTCTTCCGTTGGCGGGAGACCGATCAAGTCCAGATAGAGGCGTCGGAGCAAGATGGTGCGTTCCGCCTCTTGTTGGGGGACAAGCACTTCGGATTTGTGCCGTTCTGCAAAATATACATCGATTGGATTCCCTTTGGCTGAATCTATCCCTTTGGGCCGTTCGATTCGCTGGAAAGCCCAGTGGGATTTCGGGTCGGCTTCCGGTTCTTCACCTTCGGGGGCGGGAGCACCTTCTGCGAGCCACTGTTGGATGGCCTTAATTTCGTGAGCATGGAGAGGCTCACCTTCCGGCGGCATGCGATCATCGTCATCCGTCGAGGTGATACGGTAGAGCAATTCACCATCACTGCCCAGGATCTCTCCAGAACGCATCGACTCGACAGTATCCACCCGTAACTTGCCCTTCTGCTTCAATGCTCCGTGGCAGGCATAGCATCGCTCCTTGAGCACTGGCTTGATATCCTTTAGATAATCGGCCGCAGCATACCCTGTATTTAAAATAATCAGGAGGACAAACGCAATTCTTGGGCTCATGATGAAAAGGGCTGAATCTGGCTGAGGATGGGGTGGTTTTCGCGAACATGGTGGGAGAGTGCTTCGCGGGCTAAGTTCCAATCTTTGTTCAAAAGGGCAGAAAGGATTTCGCGATGTTGCCGCACGGTCTCAATGGCCGTAGCTCGGTCCTGCTCTTCCCAGTCAAACAACAGATTGTAATAGTGACCATGTCTGGTGAAAAAATCGCAAATGTATGGATTGCCAGCTCTTTCCTGGAGGTACCTGTGGAACGAGTTGTCAATCACTACGCTATCATCCTTATTGGCAGGTTCCAGGTTCCCATCGAGCATCGTTTGCAAATCTGCTTCCACACTAGGACTATCCAGATTGGGCTGAGCTAACTCCAAGGCTTTGAGCTCCATGATCTCCCGTACCTCAATGAAAGCCTGCAGATCATTCTGCTTAAATGTCCTCAGACGCCATCCCCGTCTCGGAACATGCTCCAATAAGCCTTCACCGGCCAATCGATACAAAATGTTACGCATTGCCGAACGGCTTAACCCATATTTGGCTGCGGTGGCTTCTTCTCTGAGGTAAATTGAGTCGCCTTTGAGACTCAGCTTTACCAGGTCACTCGTGATGGCTGGTGTAGGATCGTCTTGCAACTTGTTCTCTGCAGGATCTGTTCTCGCTTTTCCCTTCCTTGCCTTCTGCATGGTAGGTGCGGGTTCCAGGCGACCGTTCTCCTTTTTCCTGAGCAGGCCTTCTTCTGTCAGAGCTGTAATCGCTGTGCGAACGGGTGTAAAACTTACCTCATAGTGCTGGCTGAGTGCTTCCAGAGTCAGGGAAACTGGCAATTCCTCGCCGGATACTAACCATGAGGCCAAGTCGTTTTGAATGTACGTTGCAATACTCATTCGTTCGGCGACTTTTATGCTTTTGGTGACAAAATCAAGTTTTATGTTGTTTTTGTCGACAAAAACACCTTTTCTGCAAATACCCATTGCGTATGAAAATCACCAATATTGAAACACTGATCTGTAACGCCCGAATGAGAAACTGGATTTTCGTAAAGGTTGAGACAGATCAACCGGGGCTCATCGGGTGGGGGGAGTCGACCTTGGAATGGCATACTCGGAGTGTCGTTGGTGCGGTTGAGGATTTGCGTGAACTATTAATCGGCGAGGATCCAACACGGGTGGAACATCTTTGGCAAATGATGTGGCGGCAGCACTTCTGGCATGGAAGTGGAGTGGTGCGTTCGACTGCGATTTCCGGTATCGACCTCGCACTTTGGGACATTGTGGGGAAGGTGCACGGGGTTCCCTGTCACCATTTATGGGGTGGTCGAGTCCGTGATTACATCCGACTTTATTGCCACCTCGGGGGCGGGAATCTGGAGAGTTTTTATGAAACTCCTGTCGACAATGCCAAGCAATTCGCCGAGCTCGCCATTGAGGTTGTGGAGGAAGGCTTTACCGCGTTTAAGTCTATGGCTGTGCCGCCAACTATGCCGCTTGAAGGGCTCAAGCCAATCAAAGCTGCCGATACCTGTGTAGCCGCCATGCGTGATGCAGTAGGGGACGGGATAGACATCATGGTGGATGCTCATGCACGTCCATCGCCATCCATGGGGATGCAGTTTGCCAAGGCACTCGATCCCTACGGGCTATACTTTTTTGAGGAGCCCTGTTGGCCGGAAAATCCTGAGAGTTTGGCACAGATCAATGCTTCCGTGGATACACCGATTGCAACTGGCGAACGGTTGACCCACCTTGCCGCCTTTCGCAACTTGTTTGCCGTTCGAGGGTGCGAAGTTTGCCAGTTGGACCTCACTCATTGTGGTGGGTTTACAGAAGCACGCCGGATTGCCGCATTGGCAGATGCCCACAGAATCGCTCTAGCCCCTCACAATCCACAAGGACCAGTGAGTACGGCAGCCTCGTTGGAATTTGGTTTTTCGCAGCCGAGTTATATCATTTGTGAGTCCGTGCATCAGGATGTTCCCTGGCGATTTGATGTGGTTGAAGAGGGGTACACTGTCGATAAATCCAACCGCACTGTGACACCGAACGACAAACCAGGATTAGGTGTGACGATCAATGAAGAAGAGGTGAAAAAATACCCCTTTGAACAGGAAATTCCCCAACGTGTCTTTTACCGGGATGGAGCCGTGGGGGATTGGTGATACCAATGGGCTAATGTTGAAGAATTCTCATCATCCTGCCTTTCAAGGCCAGTTTGGCATCGCTCGAACTGACATCACACCGCCAGTGGGTGTGTACTCTCGAAACTGGGGTGCTGCCATGCACGATGTGGCCGATTCGATCCACAGACCACTCCTGTTGACAGTACTTACGTTGGCACAGGCTGGCCAAAAGCCATCTCTTGTTTTTATCGATGCAGACCTGGGTTGGTGGAAAACTCCAAGAACAGCTACCCAGTTTCGTCAACGTCTGTTGAAGGAGCTGGCTCTGCCTCCCGAGAACCTGATTTTTGCACTCAGCCATACGCACTCCGGTCCACCTCTTATGGACGCAGATGATTCATTGCCTGGTAGCGACTTGCTGCAAGCTTGGATGGATGGACTTTTTGAAAAAACCGTCTCCACTGTACGCAATGCTCTTGCAGACACCTTTGCCGGAACGATGGATTGGCAAACTGGTCGCTGCAATTTGGCAACAGCACGAGACCTTCCAGACCCATCCGGCGAAGATCGTATCCTGTGTGGATTTCAACCAGGTGCAGAGGCGGATGATACTTTATTGCTTGGTCGAATCTGCGATGACTCCGGCTCGATACGTGCGACTCTTGTGAACTACGCCTGCCACCCCACAACCTTGGGGTGGGAGAATACGGCAATCTCACCAGATTATATAGGTGCAATGCGGGAGACTCTGCAAAAGGCAACTGGTGCCCCAGCTTTCTTTGCCCTCGGAGCCTGTGGGGAATTGGCTCCCCGGATGCAATATGTAGGGCAACCTGAAATTGCAGATCAGCATGGGCGTCAGCTTGGGTTTGCCGCATTGTCGGCCCTGTCAGGGATGGAGCCTCCGGGAACCCAATTGGAGTTCTCCAGAGTGGTGGAGTCCGGGGCATCATTGGCAGTTTGGAAGCACGAGGTACGTCAGATGCCTGGTTCTCTCAATGCCATCCAGACCAAAGTTGAATTGGAGCTGAAAGATTGGCCCACGGCTGAAGAACTGGAGCAGGAACGTCTCCACTGTACAGATCGTGCCCTGGAAGAACGCCTCCGCCGCAAGCGAGACATCCGGAGTTGGCTGGGCGATGATTCCACTTTTCAACTGCAAATTTCCCTTTGGCAGGTTGGCGAAGCCATTTGGGTGGGTACCTGCTGTGAGGCGTATTCGATCTTACAGACGGAACTGCGGCGTCATTTCCCCGAGCATGCCATCGTTTGCATGAATCTGATCAACGGATCCATCGGCTATCTCCCTCCTGCTGAATTGTATGAAAAGAACCCTTACACTGTCTGGCAGACTCCATTTGCCAAGGGAAGCTTGGAGCGATTGACCGAAGCTGTCCTGGCCGCCTGCCAAAAGCTGATCCACAACAATCCTGATATATCATGATGACTCAACCTCTTCACGGCGTCCTCCCTGTCCTCCATACACCTTTTACTGAGGATGGGAAAATTGATGTACCAACCTTGCAAGCGGAGATCGACTGGGCGATAGAAACCGGTGCAAATGGCGTAGTCATGGCAATGGTGAGTGAGCTTCTCCGCCTTGGCTATCATGGTCGAATTGAATTGGCAGAACATGTTTGCCAGGTTGTTGCGGGCCGTGTTCCAACTGTAATCAGTGTAGGAGGGGAGAGCATACCCGAAGCGATAGGATTTGCCAGACATGCTGAAGAGCAGGGAGCCAGTGCGGTCATGGCAATCCCACCTGTAGCCACTGCGTTGGGTAGTCAGGCCACAGTGGACTATTTTTCATCCATTGCGGACGCGGTCTCAGTGCCGTTAATTGTTCAGGATGCTTCGAGCTATGTGGGTGCAGCGATAGATGTCAGCGTCTACCTGGAGTTGTTGGACAAATATGGCTCCGAACGCATTTTCTTCAAACCGGAAGCCAGTCCACTTGGTCCAAATCTCTCCAACATCCGGGATGCTACAAATGGCAATGCTCGGGTGTTCGAAGGCTCTGGTGGAATCAACCTTGTCGATTGTTATCGCAGGGGGATCGCCGGAACTATGCCGGGAATGGACCTTCTTGACGCGGTGGTGGCATTATGGAAGGCACTTGAATCTGGCGATGAAGGACGCATCTATCAGCTCTCGTTACCTATATGTGCAATCGTGGCCCTGCAACTTCAAGCTGGTCTGGATGGGTTTCTTGCCATTGAAAAATACCTCATGAAGAAGAGGGGGATTTTTCCGAATACGATTCAAAAACAACCGGTTGGCTGGACGCTGGACTCTGAGACCTCATCGGAGGTCGATCG
>CAYSOI010000159.1:0-2506 GCA_964432425.1 uncultured Opitutales bacterium
AGGAGTTCAATCATGTTGGGAAATGCTTCTCAGGAAGGTTTGCGGATTATTCGTTTGGTAAGAAATACATTGCTGTGTACATGTAGAATTTGCAAATCCGCACAATCGAATGAAATTTCAGGAATTATGAGAAACACCGTATCCTTCCTCCTTATCAGTTTGTTGTTTTCGAGTTTGGTAATGGCCCAATACGATGGGGCTAAGTTTCGAAAAGGGGTTCGGGATACGGAGCCATTGAGTCCAGAGAATGAACGTGAGGCTTTTGTGCTTCCGGATGGTTTTGAGATCAGCCTATTTGCTTCAGAACCGGAGATCAACAAACCGATGAACATGGCATTTGATGCCAGAGGAAGGCTTTGGGTGACCTCCACTGTGGAGTATCCGTATGCAGCAAAACTCGGTAAAAAGGCACGGGATTCGGTCAAGGTGCTGGAGGATACGGATGGGGATGGAAAGGCGGACAAAGTGACCACCTTTGCGGATGGTTTGAATATTCCAACCGGAGTCTATCCCTACAAGAATGGTGTGGTGGTATGGAGTATTCCGAATATCTGGTTTATTGAAGATACGGATGGGGATGGAGTGGGGGACAAGCGGACGAAGTTGTACGGGCCGTTAGGCTACGAAAAGGATACGCATGGGATGCATTCTTCTTTTACCCGTGGGTATGATGGTTGGTTGCACATTACGCATGGTTTCAACAACCATACGACTGTGGAGGGCAAGGATGGGAGTCGCATTCAGATCCAGTCCGGCAATACGTATCGGGTGCAGTTGGATGGATCGAGTGTGCAGCAATACACCTGGGGGCAGGTCAATCCATTTGGGATGTATCTGGATTCCCGAGGCAACTTTTACACGGCGGACTGTCACAGTTCACCGGTTTATCAACTGATTCGGCAAGGTTACTATCCCAGTTTTGGCAAGCCGCATGATGGTCTGGGGTATGCTCCAACCATGATTCAGCACACTCATGGTTCGACGGCGATCTGTGGCATTGTCATGTACGAAGATGACCTTTGGCCGGAAAAATACTTGGGCAATCTCTTCATTGGCAATGTCATGACTTCCCGGATCAATCAGGACAGCGTCACCTGGCATGGCAGCAGCCCGGTGGGGAAAGAGGAACCGGATTTTCTCAAAACCAGCGACCCCTGGTTTCGGCCCGTGGATATTCAATTGGGACCTGACGGAGCACTGTATGTGGCGGATTTTTACAATCGCATCATTGGCCACTACGAAGTGCCGCTGGATCATCCTGGGCGGGATCGCACCAGTGGGCGAATCTGGAGGATCATTTACAAAGGAAAAACGCATCCTAGTCTGGATCTTTCCACTCCTGCCAAAGCGATTGCTGAACTTTCCAGTGCCAACATCACTCGTCGCCAACTGGCTCTTCAGTATCTGGCTGACCATGCCAATGCAGTGAGTCCCAAATCGATTGAAAAGGAGTTGGGAAATGCCAAATCTGCTCATCTGGCGGCCTGGATCTTGCATCGTGCCGGTCAACTTTCCCAGCAGGATCTTGTGAATCTGACTCAATCGAATGAGTCCCTTGCTCGTTTGCATGCACAGCGGATTCTAGCTGACATTGAGGATTGGGGCTTCGCGGAACAGTTTGTGGCGTTGGCGGCACTGGATGATAAAGATCCACATGTGCTACGAGCTTCGGCCGATGCACTTGCACTTCATCCCAATGTGGATCACGTCATTCCCTTGGCAACCAATCTGCACAAGACGAGCATTTCCGATGCTCTTCAGGTCAAAGGTAGTCGTGGTCCGGATACGCATTTGGTGCATGCCCTGCGAATTGCTTTGCGAAACCAAATGCGGGAGGTCGGTGCTTTCGAAAAGATCAACAGTACCAAATTGGAGTCACCGATCATTGCTTCCATTTTGCCGCAGATTGCCATCTCTGTGCAAAGTGAGGACGCGGCGGAATACCTCTTGGCCAATATGGGAAAGATCCGGGATCAGGATGAGAATCAGGTCATTAGCCACATCGTACGGAATGTAAAACTGGAGCGGGTACAGGAGTTGATCACGAGGCTCCGGGGCCTGAACCCGAATTCACCTCGACTTCAGGCCAAAAGATTGAGTGGGATTTACAAGGGAATTTTGCAACGGGGTGGAACAGTCGACTCCGTGCTCAAGGAATGGGCCATTCAATTGGCGGCGAATCTTCTCACCAACAAAGCCTCGAATTCCGCCTGGACCAATGAACCTCTACCTGACCCGAAGTTGTTGCCGGACAATCCATGGGCATTTCAGAAGCGAAACTTTCAAGGCGGCAAGGAGGGCAACGTGCTTTCCAGTCTTGGGAAGAAGGAGGAGTTTACGGGAGTGCTGCGTTCCAAGAATTTCCAGGTTCCTCCACAACTCAGTTTCTACATTTGTGGACATGACGGACATCCGAGCAAACCATTGGCAAAGAAGAACTTTTTGCGACTACGGGATGCGGCCTCCGGCGAAATCCTGAAGGAAGTACAACCACCGCGAAATGATA
>CAYSOI010000159.1:2606-4122 GCA_964432425.1 uncultured Opitutales bacterium
GTGGAGGATTCTGCCACTTCGGATCGGATTCAAAAAATCGCGAAAACCGCTCTGGATTCTTTGGTCGGGAAAAGCTCTGCTTCCGGTGCCTCAGGAGGCCCCTCAAGGAAAGAACTGGACGACCTGATTGCCAAGCGTTTGCAGCAATATCAGGTAGGCAAACCTGATTTGGATAAAGGTCGAGCTACCTTTCAGCTGTACTGTGCTGCCTGTCACAAGAAGGGGGCTGTTGGGACTCTTGTTGGGCCGCAACTCGATGGGATTGCCAGCCGTGGAACTGCCCGAGTCATCGAAGACATTCTGGACCCGAACCGAAACGTCGATGTCGCCTTTCGCTATACTACGGTGACGCTCAAGGATGGTGGTGTGCTTCAGGGCTTGAAGCGTCGCGAAGAAGGGCAAGCCATTGTGTTTGCGGATCTTACTGGTAGAGAAACGATCCTTGCCAAGTCCTCCATTGCCAAGATGGAAGCTACCGAACTTTCCCTCATGCCTGCCGCCTTGGGAGCTGCGATACCCGAAGAAGATTTTGCGAACTTGGTGGCTTTCCTGATGGAGGGGAAGTGACCGTATAGGAATGCCATGCAGCAGGCTACATGGCTGAAAGCGGCAGCAGGCTTCCGCATTCCAAAGAAAAACGATGTTTTTCCATTGCTTTTGTCGATAGACCTTGGACTGCGGCAGCCTGCTGCCGCTTTGGTTTTGTACAGCCTGCTGTGCAAACACTATTCTGCCCGCTTGACCTTCTTTCAACAAACCGTTGGTTAAGCCCATGAAATCCATTCTTCTGACATTCTTCTTACTCTGTGTTCCGGCTTTTCTCTTCGCCAAATTTCCTGGAAAAACCAGCAAGTGGCATGGTTACGAACTCCATGATTTTCAGCTCCATGGAGTGAAATGTAAGGTGGTGGAACCTGCCAATGTGGCTTGCGGAAAGCCTTGGGTCTGGCGGGCCAGGTTCTGGGGGCATGAACCGCAGACGGATAAGGCTTTGTTGGAATTGGGCTGGCATGTGGTCTATTGCGATGTTGGCAATTTGTTTGGCAATGATAAGGCGGTGGAGCGTTGGAACATGTTTTATGATTATCTGGTGGGGGAACATAAGTTTTCCAAGAAGACCGTGTTGGAGGGAATGAGCCGTGGTGGCTTGATCATTTATAATTGGGCATCAGCCAATCCGGAAGCTGTCCACTGCATTTATGCCGATGCTCCTGTCTGTGATATCCGCAGTTGGCCAGGTGGAAAAGGAAAAGGCAAGGGAAGTGCCGGAGCTTGGAAGACTTGCATGAAAGCCCATGGCCTCACCGAGGAAACCGCCAACGATTTTAAAGGAAATCCCATTGATTATCTCGAACCCCTCGCCAACGCCGGAGTTCCCCTTTTTCACGTAGTTGGCCAGGCCGATGTGGTCGTGCCAGTGGAGGAGAATACCGACATTCTGGAAAAACGTTACAAAGCTCTGGGCGGGAAGATTGAAGTGATCCGAAAGGAAGGTGTCGGCCATCATCCTCATAGC
>CAYSOI010000159.1:4222-8826 GCA_964432425.1 uncultured Opitutales bacterium
CCCAACATCCTCTTTATCATGGCGGATGATCTGGGGTGGATGGATCTTGCGGTGCAGGGCAACAAGCTGGTGGAAACACCGCATCTGGATAAGATGGCGCAGGAGGGCATGCGGTTTACAGATGCGTATGCGGCGGCTCCGGTTTGTTCGCCGACTCGGTGTGCTGTATTGACAGGTTTGGCTCCGGCCAGGATTGGGTTGACTACGCATTTGCCGGGGAAGTTCTTTCCGAAGGATCAACGACCGCAACCGGCAGAACTGAAAGGTGAACTGGATACAGAGTATGTGACGATTGCGGAGAAGATGAAAGGGGCAGGGTACACCAGTGCTTTTCTTGGGAAGTGGCACATCGCACCAAGTGTGGCACGAGGAGGAAAAGTGGCGGATGAACTGTCTCCAACTGGGCAGGGTTTTGATGTCAATATTGGTGGGACGAGCTACGGAGGTCCGCCGAGTTTCTTTTCACCGTATCGTAATGCGGAGTTGGAAGATGGACCTGAGGGCGAATACCTTCCGGACCGTCTGACGGATGAGACGATAAAGTTTATCCAACAAAACAAAGAAAAGCCGTGGATGGTACACCTTTGGTATTACACTGTGCACTGGCCCATGCAGGCTCCCGAGGAGCTTTTGAAGAAGTACAAGGACCGCAAAGGACCGGGTCTGAATGATACCCGCTATGGAGCCATGATCGAGGCGATGGATCTGGCTATTGGAAAGCTGATGCAATCTCTCAAAGACATGGGGTTGGATGAAAACACACTCGTCATTTTCACCAGCGACAATGGTGGATTCGCCGGGGTGTCGGATTGCCGACCATTACGGGAATCCAAGGGCCATCTCTACGAAGGCGGAATCCGGGTGCCCATGATTGTTCGGATGCCGGGAAAAGTGCCCTCGGGAACGCTTTGCCATGACCCTGTCATCAGCATGGATTTCTTTCCTACCTTTCTCGAACTTGCCGGACTCGATCCCACCTCCCAACCCAATGATGGAGAAAGCTTGCTTCCTCTGTTTTACCAAACTGGAAAACTCCAACGACAACAAATCTTCTTCCACTTCCCCAACTACGCCTGGCACATGGGCAATCGCCTCGCCGGAGCCGTCCGCGAAGGTGATTGGAAACTCCTTCGCAACTACGACGACAATTCCCTGGAACTCTACAACCTCTCCAAAGATCTCAGTGAAAAAAAGAACTTGGCAAAAGCCAATCCTGAGATCGCCAAGCGGTTGAATAAGAAGTTGGGAGAATGGCTGAAGGAAACCAATGCTCCGATGCCCAGACCACCGAAGAAGTGAGTCTGAATTTCATTGATGAAAGAAAAATGTGCTACATTTTCTTATCGATATGAATACTGTAAAAGTTTCACCGAAATTTCAGGTGGTAATACCCAAACGAGTCCGTTCCAAGTTAGCCATTTCAGCAGGGGATAACCTTCAAGTCATCCCGATGAATGGACGGATTGAATTAGTGCCATTGAAATCTGCCAAAGAGTTGAGAGGGATTGCCCGAGGAATTGATACGGAAGTATACCGTGAAAGTGATGACAGGCTATGAATGTCGTAGATTCTTCTGGATGGTTGGAATTTGTGGCAGATGGAGCAGGTGCGGATTTCTTTGAAGAGGCGATAGCTGATAAAGAGAATTTGGTTGTTCCGCTTATCTCTGTTTATGAAGTTTACAAACGTCTCTATCAGGAGGCAGGGAAGGATGTGGCTGTTCAAACCATTGCTTACATGCAATCTTGTCATTTGGTTGATCTGGACGTGGAGTCCGCCATACAAGCCGCTGAATTTTCTGCGAATTATAAAGTTCCGATGGCCGATAGTATTATCTATACCATTGCTCGTAATCACCAGGCAACATTGTGGACACAGGACAAAGACTTACAGGGTTTTGACGCGGTAGAATATCAATCGAAAAAGAGCTGAAAGAAATAACCTATTTTTTCCCAATACAGTACAGGGATTTGTAGCCTCTCAGGTAGAGGCGATCATTGGAAATGGCAGGGGAGGCGGTGATTTGGTCTTCGAGTTTGTTTTGGGCTAGGATCTCCAGTTTTTTGCCGGCTTTAATTATGGAGATGGTGCCGTCTCTGGCGGTGTAGAAAATGCGGTCGTTGGCGGCGACGGGGGAAGAGCGATAGGTTTGGGAGTAGACTCGTTCGTGGTAGTGTTTTTCTCCTGTTTCGGCGTCCAGGCACATGACTACTCCATTTTCATGGCATAGGTAGATGAGGCCTTTGTAGATGAGCGGAGAGGGGACATCCGGACTACCTTTGTGATGTCGCCAGACTTCGGATTTTCCGCCAGTGCCGATGTAGCCTTTGGCTTGGGTGTAGTTCACACCGACTATACCGCGGTTCTTTGCGGAAGGGGCGACAAGGAGGTCTTTGTGAGCTACGGGTGAGGCTACGAAGCGAAGGTCACGGGAGTACTTTTGTTTGGGGTTTAAATCCCCGATTCTCCAAAGTTCCTTACCGGTCCTGGGGTCATGCCCAATGGTGTAGTCGTGTCCGTGAGTGATCACTACATTTATGGCTCCAAAACGGATCGCAGTAGGTGAGGCATAGGAATGAAAACACTCCGCTTTTCCGTCGCTGGGGCGGTTGACTTTCCAGAGCTGTTTTCCTGTCTTTGCATCGAGTGCTAAGACGATCTGATAATTCGTGTTGATGAGCTGGAGGTATAGTTTTCTCTCGTGGAGTAACGGGCTCGAGTGAAAGCCAAAGCCCAGTTTGAATTTTCCGAATTTTTCCTGAGCATTGAAGTTCCATCGTTTTTGTCCTTCGTGGGAGAATGCGGCGACTTCTCCAGTCCCTGTCATCACATATACATTGTTACGATCTGCACTGGGGGAGGGGGTTGCGAAATTGGATTCACCGTTTTTGTATCCACCTGGAACCTTGCAGACTGTACGGCTCCAAAGCTGTTTGCCTGCAGTTGAAATGCACATCAGTTGTACCGTTTCGTTCACATCGACGGTGAGAAAGATTTTGTCAGCTATGATGACAGGGGTTGAGGAGCCCGCGGCAGGAAGTGAAAACTTCCACAAGACATTTTCAGTTTCACTCCAGGTTTCAGGTAGGTTGGTGGCCGGACTGATCCCATTCTTCGTGGGACCTCGCCAATGGTTCCAGTCAGCGAAGGACGTGGAGGTGATCAGGAAAATTGCTGGGAGGATGACGTGGAGTACGTTTCTCATGTTTCCTGAATTATCCTTCTTGAGTTAAGAGAGAGGAGCTTCCCAATCACTTCTTACCGATGCAGTAGAGAGTGTTGTAGCCGCGGAGATAGAGTCGGTTATTGGAGATGGCTGGGGATGCGGTGATTTGGTCGCTGAGTTTGTTTTTGGCGAGGATTTCGAGTTTTTTTCCGGCTTTGATTACGGAGACGGTTCCGTCTCTGGCGGTGAAGAAGATGCGGTCGTTGGCGGCGACGGGATTGGCTCGGTAGGTTTGGGGATAGACTCGATCTTCGTAGTATTTTTCACCGGTTTTGGCGTCAAGGCAGATGCCGACTCCGTTTTCTCTGCAAAGGTAGACGAGGTCCTTATAAATGATGGGTGAGGGGACGTCGGGGGTGCCTTTGTAGATGCGCCAGGTTTCGGCCTTTCCACCGTCAGCAATGAAGCCCTTGGCTTTCGTGTAGTCGACTCCTGCGACGCCGCGGTTCTTGGCGGAGGGGGCTACTACGAGGTTTTTATGAGCTACTGGTGAGGCGACGAAACGTAGGGTGCGATTGTATTTGTCTTTGGCGTTCAAGTCACCGATTCGCCAGAGTTCTTTGCCAGTTTCGGGATCATGGCCAATGGTGTAGTCATGACCGTGAGTGATAATGACGTTTGTGGACTCATAGTTGATGGCTGTAGGTGATGCGTAGGAATGAAAACATTCCGCAACTCCGTCGCTGGGGCGATCGACTTTCCAGAGTTCTTTCCCGGATTTGCCGTCAATGGCGACAACGATCTGGTAGTTGGTGTTGATGAGTTGCAGGTAGAGTTTGCCTTCGTGCAGTACAGGTGTGACGTGGTAGCCGAAGCCGAGTCGGAATTTGCCATATTTTTCCTGAGCATTGAAACTCCATTGTTTCTTGCCGGTATGGTCGTAGGCCGCGACTTCACCCGTTCCGGTCATGACGTAGACTCGATCTTTGTCCGCAGACGGAGAAGGGGAGGCATTGGTCTTTTCGCCGTTTTTGTTGCCACCTTTCTTCGTTTCGCAGATTTGCTGCTGCCATAGTTTTTTCCCGGCTGTGCTGATGCAGAGGAGTTGTACGCCGTTGTCGGCTTCGACAGTGAGGAAGATTTTGTCTCCGATGATGGCGGGGGTGGAGGAACCTGCGGCAGGAAGTTCGTATTTCCAAATAATGTTTTCTGTGTCGCTCCAGGTGTCCGGTAGATTTTTTGCGGTACTGATGCCGTCTTTGGTGGGGCCACGCCAGTTGCCCCAGTCGGCAAAGGTGGTGGATGAAAGGAGGAGAGAGGTTGCGAGGAAGGAGAGGAGTTGGTTTTTCATAAATCTTAGATAGCCTTACTGGATGGATTTCTGATAGTGAACTTTTCCGTCGACTCCGTGGAAACGGAAAGTGCAGGTGGGTTTGCC
>CAYSOI010000160.1:0-8807 GCA_964432425.1 uncultured Opitutales bacterium
CCGTTAAACTCACCTTCAAGGAATACCAGCAATTGTTCCAGCGATTGCCTGGACAAATCAGGGACATTGGCACGGGCCAATCCGGTACGTGCCGCCTGCAACTCTCTGGTAAAATACTCCACTAGCTCTGGAAACACTTCCGTTTGTTCCATCTTGGCGGAAAGCACTTCCCTTCCCCGCTCAGCATCCCCAGCCTGCATCTCGGAAAACAATTCCTGAAACGCCTCTACACCCAGATGGTCTCTCAACAGCAAAGCCGGCAAAGTCAGTTTTCCAGTCGCCAAATCCGTTCCCAACGTCTTCCCCAAGGATTCCTCCCGACCCACAAAATCTGCCGCATCATCATAGATTTGGTACGCCCGCCCTAAATGCTTTCCAAAACTCGCCAAAGCCTGAGCACTGGCAAGATCCTCCCCATCCCGAACCAAAGAACCCAGCAAACAGGACACTCGGAACAATTCCGCCGTCTTCAGCTCAATAATCCTCAAATACTCTCCGATTTCTAAATTCAAATCCCCCCGAAGGTGTACTTGCCGCGTCTCTCCTGCACAAACTGCCCGAGTCGCATGAGCCACCTCCCGGCACACAAGCGTGGTTTCATACTCAGAGGCCAAACGTAAAGCATGAGCAAACAATGCATCTCCAAGAAGAACCGCAATCGGTGCCCCTTCCTTATGAAAAACCGTAGGTTGCCGACGCCTCAACTCCGCTTTGTCCAGAATATCATCATGGACCAAGGTGGCAATATGCACCAACTCCACCACGGCCGCAGCACTCACCAAGTCCCCAGAATAACGGCCCTCCTCATCCACTCCAGTGAAGTAAAGCAAACTTGGACGAAGCCGACGGCCACTGTTTTGCACGGCATATCGGGCTAAGTTCCGGATTTCTGCTTCAAACTCATCAATTTGCTTGCCCAGAAAAACTTCCAATTCTCCCAGAAATTCTATCGGCAAACGCAATTCCCCAACTCCAGTTACCTTTTTGGATTCATTATCCCGTTGTTCAACTGGATTGCGGATCGCCATAGGGAATTAATTTTAAAAGTGTATTGAGATTAAAGAAAGAAAGCGTTGTTAGAATGACGCAGGAAACATGCCCGTGACAGAACAACAACAACTTTTCGGAAGTCAAGACAGCCCCATCCTCGGTCTTGCATTATTAGCTGCTGCAATCTGGGTAAGCAAGATATGGAGGGAGGATTATCTACTCCATCAATCCGGAAAACCTCACCCAGGAGCCCTTCCCGGCGCCACTTCTTGCCCACCCAAAGCTCTTTGGATCGCCGTAATCGGAGGCTTCGTGCTCATTCTTCTGGAGACGCTTCTGGAGTGGACATTCGGATATCACACCCAGCAAACCGTCATCACCGCATGGTTTCTGGCACCCATGTTGGCCGCCGCCATCCTGGAAGAAGTCATCTTTCGTGGTTACCTCTCCATTCAAAAACACGGCAAAACCATTCTGATCACTTCCAGCGTTGGCTTTTCTGCCCTCTTTGCCATTGCACACCCGCATCTCTGGACATGGGAAGACCATTCCCTCACACTCCATCTGGAGTCAGGAAAAGCCTGGTTCAGCACAGCCGCCTTGTTTGCAAAATCGCTAGGGTTTTATTACCTGAGGTTAGCACCTTTTAATCCGCAACACTCACTACTGCCCTGCTTTGTTGCACACCTGGCAGTCAATATAGCGACCTTTGCGATTAAAGCACAGCAAGGCTACGTTCAGTGGTAGGCAATACCACACACCCACCCCGCAAAACCTTGGGTCAGAAAATATGATAAGCTGAATAGCAAAAGGAAAGCTCTTACCAAGTCCGCTTCTTGTGGCGGTTGGCGTGAGCCCTCTTGCGACGCTTATGCTTATTCATCTTCAAGCGACGTTTCTTTTTAAGATTACCCATTAGAGTAGAAAGAAGGGGTTGGGGTTATACAAAGGAGACATAAAAGACCTGACACTCAGGACTTGGCAGCTAGCTCGGCAGCAAAGCTCGCCTTGTAGCGACGGGCTTTGTTTTTGTGAACAATATTGCTTTTTACAGCTTTGTCATAGGCAGATATCATTTCAGATACTGCCGAACGTGCAACCTCCTGATCATCACCAGCCAATGCTGCACGGGCCTTCCTCGTGAGAGTCTTCAGACGAGTCTTCACACGAAGATTGCGAGCAGTGTTGGCAGCCGTCTTACGGGTCTCCTTGATTGCTGATTTAGTATTGGCCATGATTTTGAGGAAACGGAGGAAAATCTGGCTAAAAAGAGACTTGTCAACGAAAAATCCTCATTATTTTACAGGACGCATAAGCCGGATTCTGTAACCGGACAAGCCGGTTGATATTCATTCATCTGCCTGCCCCGAAAGACAAGCTCCCCGCCTACGCGGAGATGCGGCATACCCGGAACCATTGGACGGGCCGCCCGGTCCCCTATTTTGCCTTGCACCGGAATGGGTTTACCCTGCCCTCCTTGTTACCTCGGAGGCGGTGGGCTCTTACCCCACCATTTCACCCTTACTCCACTAACGCGAAGCGGTATCTTTTCTGCGGCACTCGCCGTCAGGCCTACTTACGCAGACCTGCCCTCCCTTTCAGAAGGAATCCTGCCCTACGGTGTCCGGACTTTCCTCTCCAGTCCAAAAACCAGAGCGAATATCCGCATCCTGAAAAATAACGAGCCTTCTAATATAGAAGAGCCCGACATCTTTCCACAACCCCCAATTTCACATCCTGCCCATTCCCCTCACCCCCGAAACAAAATCCTCCCGCACTGGTCACAATGATTGATATCCACATCCTCACCAAAATTTCCCGCCACTTCATTGGAGACCCTTAGATGACAGCCCCGGCATTGACCAGATACCAACTGCACCACCCATGGCCCCTTGCGAACCTGGTTTTTCACTTGGTCATAAGCCTTCATCCACCCCGCATCCACCTCCGCCTTCGCCGCAGCCAAAGTCCCTGCAAGCTCTTGCAAATTCCCCTCCAGCTCCTTCTTCCGGGCCTCCAACCCATTCACCAAATTCTTAATTTCCCTCTCCCTCTCATTGAAAGCCTCTTCCGCCTCTTTCACAAGGGGCCGCTCCTCATCCATCTGCATCATCGCCTCAATCTCCTGCTCTTCCAACTCGGAGGCCTTCGCCTGATGCTCATCAATCTCCCGCAGCATCGCCTGATACTGATCATTCTTTTTCACTTCCAGAAGCTGAGTTCGCAATTTACGAACCATTGCCTCCTCCTGCCTACGGTCTCCCTCACAAGTCTTCTGCTTCAGCTCCAAGGCACGGAAATCCGCCAACTGCTCCTCCAGCTTTTCCTTCGCCGAAACCAATTTCCGGTCTAGATCGTCACGTTCCCGAGGCAATCCATCCAAATTTCTCTGCATCTCCAACTGATGCATCTCCAGGCTCTGGTACTCCAGTAAACGATCAAATCCAGCTCTCATAGCAATTTTCAGTAATTTATTAACTGATTAAAACCGCAACCTCATACTTCCCCACCAACAGCGCAAACCTTTTCACACTTACAAAACAACCTTTACCCCAACCCCACATATCCATTGTATCCCCGCCAACATGACACCAGACCAGATCAGAGATTGTATTGAAGAGGCTACGCTCGACTTCACTCTCGGCGAAGATGAAATTGCCGCACAAAAACTTCAGAAACTCCTGGAAAAATATCCAGAAACCTACGATGCACACCTTGCCCTCACTGAAATCAGATTAGCTCAAGGGAAACTCGACAACGCTCTCCAGTCCGCCCAAACTGCCCTCAAACTCAATCCCGAAGACATTCACATACACACCAGCCTCTCCCGAATTTACGTAGAACTACACGACAAAGAAAAAGCCGAACACCATGGCAACCAGGCCAGAATGCTAGGGTGGAAAGAGCAACTCAAAGAACCTCCCCCCACCTCTTCGGAGATCTAAATCGATCGACCAGCCCACCTTTTACTCTCTTATTATATAAACAAAGGAACCTTTCCAGCCCAACACAACAAACACGATGAGCAAAAGCACATACGTCTTTGACTTTGAACAACCCATTCGCGAACTCGAAGATCGCTACCATCATCTTCTGAAAATGTCCTCGGAGGACAACATCGACCTCAACCGGGAGATGGAATCCGCCAAGCAAAAGATCAAACAAAAGATCAAGGAAGTCTACGCAGAGCTAACGCCATGGCAAAAAGTACAACTCTCCCGCCACCCCATGCGGCCCTACGCATTGGACTACATCCAACACACCTTTACCGACTTCCAGGAAATTCATGGTGACCGCAATTTCCGGGATGACCAGGCCATCATTGGTGGCACCGCCAAACTCGATGACCGCCCGGTACTCGTCATTGGCCAGCAAAAAGGACGAAACACCAAGGAAAACATCCTCCGCAATTTCGGATGCCCCAACCCGGAAGGCTACCGCAAAGCCCTCCGCCTCATGAAAATGGCAGAAAAATTCAAACTCCCCATCATCACCCTGGTCGACACACCAGGAGCCTACCCCGGAGTAGAATCTGAAGAGCGCCACGTTGCTGAAGCCATCGCCCTGAACATCCGAGAAATGTCCCAGATCAACGTCCCCATCATCAGCGTCATCATCGGAGAAGGCGGTTCCGGCGGAGCCTTGGGAATTGCCGTCGCTGACCGTGTCCTCATCTTTGAATTCGCCTACTACTCCGTCATTTCACCCGAAGGCTGTGCCGCCATTCTCTGGAAAGATCGGGCCCACGCTCCCGACGCAGCTGAAGCCCTGCAACTGGATGCCAAAAACCTCCTCGATTACGGCGTCGCCGACCAAGTCCTCCCCGAACCCGCAGGTGGAGCCCACCAAAGCCCGGAAAGAGCTGCACAAACCCTGAAAGAACAATTGCTCGATAACCTCGACGAACTCGACCAACTCAATCCCAAAAAACTCCTCGACCTGCGATACCAGAAATACCGCCAAATTGGAGAGTTCCTCGAAAACTGAGTAAAAAAAAGCCTCATCCACTCCAAGCATGTCGATTTGCAAACTCACCTCATGGAATGTAAACGGCCTAAGAGCCTGCGTAAAAAAAGGCTTTCCTGACTTTGTCGCCCAGCAACAAGCCGACTACCTCTGCCTGCAGGAAACCAAGGTCAACCCCGGCACCATCCCCGAAGACAACTTCAACTACGATTGGAATACCCACCATTGTGCTGACAAAAAAGGGTATTCCGGCACCGCCATTTACTCCGATTCCGAGCCCATCGCCACCTATCAGGATTTTCCCGAGCATGAAGGCGAAGGACGCACCCTCACCATCGAGACACCCCACTTTTTCCTCATCAACACCTACGTTCCCAACGCTCAAGCCGAGTTAGCCCGCCTCCCCTATCGCCTCGAATGGGACAAAAGCCTCCGCCAGCACCTTCAGGAACTCGACCAGACCAAACCCATCATTCTCTGCGGAGACCTCAACGTCGCCCACCAGGAAATCGACATCGCCCGCCCCGATGCCAACCGCCGCAGCCCCGGATTCAGTGATGAAGAACGGGAAAGCCTCACCCAGCACCTCAACATCGGCCTGATCGACACCTTTCGACACCTCCACCCCGACGAACCGGATCAATATTCATGGTGGAGCTACCGCGGCGGAGCCAGAGCTAGAAACGTTGGTTGGCGACTCGACTACTTCCTCATCTCCGAACGCCTCCTCCCCGCCCTCAAATCCGCCAGCATTCATCAGGACATCCACGGCTCCGACCACTGTCCCGTCTCCATCGAAATCGACCTCGACGCCATCCCCTCATGAGCACCTACCGCATCCTCTTCGTTTGCATGGGCAACATCTGCCGCTCCCCAGCAGGAGAAGCCGCACTACGCAAACTCGTCCAAAACCAAGATCTCGAAGAACACATCGAAATCGACTCCGCCGGCACCATCGGTTTTCACACCAACTCCCCTCCGGACCCACGCATGCACAAAGCCGCCGCCAGCCGCAACATCCACACTTCCGGCACGGCCCGCCAGGTCTTACTCGAAGACCTCGACACCTTTGACCGCGTCCTCGCCATGGACAATGCCAACCTCCGCGACCTCCAGAACCTCGCTCAAAACGCCACCCATCACGACAAAATCAAAGCCTTTTGCGACTACTGTGAAAACTTCCCCGATCACGACGAAGTCCCCGACCCCTACTACGGAGGCCAGCAAGGCTTCGAACTCGTCCTGGACCTCCTGGAAGACGGTTGCCAGCAATTACTCCAGGAAGCCACCCAAGCCCTGGGCAAATAACCACTTTAGAAACCAATGATAGACATCTGCAACGCCATTGCCGAAGCCACCGGCAAACCCCAGGAACTGATACAGGAACGCCCCCTTGGAGGCGGCTGCATCAATGAAGCCAAATGCCTCCAAACCACCTCCGGGACATGGTTTGTAAAACTCAATTCCGCCGCATTTGCTGAAATCTTTGCGGTAGAAGCTGAAGCACTCAAAGAGCTGGAACAAACCCAAACCATACGAGTCCCCCAACCCATTACCCACGGAGTCTCCCAAGGCAACGCCTTCCTCGTGTTGGAATACATCGAATTCAGCTCCCCAAAACCAGGAAGCCACGCCAAAGCCGGCCAACAACTCGCCGACCTCCACAAACACACCGCCGAACAGTACGGCTGGAAGCACCAAAACGTCATCGGCTCCACACCACAAAAAAACCCACTTTCCGACTCCTGGCCCGAATTCTACCGCGACCATCGCCTTGGCTACCAGTTCGACCTCGCCCAACGCTCCGGCAAAACCTTTGCCGGACAAGAAGAACTCCTCGAACAAATTCGCGAATTCTTCACCGACTACACCCCCGAGCCCTCCCTCCTCCACGGAGACCTCTGGGGCGGCAACATGAACTTTGATACCGAAGGCAACCCCGTCATCTTCGACCCCGCCACCTACTACGGAGACCGAGAAACCGACATCGCCTTCACCGAAATGTTCGGCGGCTTTCGCAAAGAATTCTACGAAGCCTACAACCAGGCATGGCCACTGCACCCCGGCTACAAAATCCGCAAAGACCTTTACAACCTCTACCACTACCTCAATCACCACAACCTCTTCGGTGGCGGATACGCCGTCACTGCCCAGTCCCTCATTGATCGACTCCT
The DNA here is from genome assembly GCA_964432425.1 of uncultured Opitutales bacterium. Taxonomy (GTDB): domain Bacteria; phylum Verrucomicrobiota; class Verrucomicrobiia; order Opitutales; family JABJCN01; genus JAYPDO01. Next base: position 7,131 of record CAYSOI010000160.1, read on the forward strand.
CCGAGCCTTGTGAACGCTGAACTCATCCAAAGTCGACAAAACCCAAAAATCAAATTCCTCACCGGACTCCGGAAAAAAAGGGACCGGGACCAACATCGATGCTTCCTCATCGAAGGCTCCAAAGAACTCGAAAACTACTTCAAATCCGGCCGAAAACTCCAGGAATTCTTCTTCTGCCCGGAATTCCTGAAAGAGAAAGACCAACCCCTTCTCGACACCGCCCAACAACACTCCGGCCAGCAATTTGAACTCTCTCCTCACGCCTTCGAAAAAATCTCCGGAAGAGAAAGCCCGGACGGCCTGCTTGGCATGGCCCAAACCTACTCCCCCACCCTCGAAGACCTCCAGCTCTCTGAGCAACCCCTCCTCCTCGTCCTCGAAGGCACCGAAAAACCCGGAAACCTCGGCGCCATCCTCCGCACCGCCAACGCCTTCGGACTCGACGCCATCCTCTGCAACGACCCCATGGTCGACCTCTTCAACCCCAACGTCATCCGCACCTCCCGAGGCCTCCTCTTCTCCATGCCCGTCATCAAAGCCCAAGCCAAAGAGACCGCCGCATTTCTTCAAAAGTACAACATCCAGACCGCCGCCACCGTCTGCCAAGGCGGCACACCCCTCTGGAATCAAAATTTCACCCAACCCTACGCCTTCATCATGGGCAACGAAGCCCTCGGCCTCAGCGAATACTGGCAACAACAAACCCACCACAAAATCTCCATCCCCTCTCCCGGCCAAGCCGACTCCCTCAACCTCTCCACCGCCACCTCCATCTGCCTCTACGAAGCCCTCCGGCAAAGATCAAAAGACACATCACAATAGCCCGAGGACATCTGCCGGACTCAACGCCTTGATCGGCGACTTCTCATAATCCTTCAGATTCCGGGTGGCAATGAATTGGGCCTGAAATTTTACGGCCGCTGCCACCTGCATCGCATCCTCAATGTCCTCCATACCAAACCCCAGGGCAAGCTTCATGGATAGAGTGTTCGTCCCAGGGATTTCGACAAACCGGCAAAGCTCCTCCATAAACCCCAAAGCCAAAGGCTTCGTCAAGTAGGCAATATTGGAAAAACTATGCCATGCGACAGCCGCATTTCCAGGGTGGGACTCCGCCCAGTCCACCAGCTTCGCACTGGCATTAAAAAAAGGTTGTCGGCACAACGCGACATCCAACAGAACATCACAATCCAACAAAACCTTCATTCCAAATCATACTTCTTGCTCAAGTATTGAAACCTTTCTTCATCACGAGAAGCCACCTCCAACTTCCCTCCCCAACGCTTTGAAAAAGATACCCCGCTATCTCCCTCTTCTTCGCCTCCCTCAACATCCTTCAAAAGACCCTCCACAAGCGAAGACAAACTCTGGTTTCGCGACCTCGCATACAACTTCGCACGGTGCATCACCTGAGGATCAATCGTTAAGGTCAATCGAGACTTCATGCGCATACGCTATCGGAATACGCATGCGTGTCAAATAACGAATGCAACACCCATCACATCAAACAATTAGAAAGAAACCCACACTCCCCCCAAAAAATGAAAAATGGTCGGGCCGGTGAGATTCGAACTCACGACCCCTAGTACCCCATACTAGTGCGCTACCAGACTGCGCCACGGCCCGACATTTTCAAATGGAGCGGAGGACAATGGACCAATGTTCCTCCTTGGCAAG
>CAYSOI010000161.1:0-8799 GCA_964432425.1 uncultured Opitutales bacterium
TTGCCTTCTTCTATTGGTGATTTTGATTTTTGTTCAAGTTTCTACTCCATTGACATCATCGATAGATTTTGCTCTATAGCTGGTTTTCTAAATCGATCTTGATTTTGAATCCATTCCCCAACGGAACCCCAACTTTTGTTTCGCAGCCTTGAGTATGCCTCTCATTACCTTCAAGGGAAAGCTCCCACTTTCCATACTATTTCTTCATGTATTATTCTTGTTCGCGCAGGTGCGCGTCCACGGTGTACTCACGTTCCCGGCTCCAGCGGACATGATTTATGGAGATGTGGTTACGCTGGAAGCATCCGATGATGCAGGGGCTTCTGTTCAGTTTGAGTTCTTGGATGGAGAAAGTTCTGGGTCTGCCACTTTGGATGGAGATCAACTGACTGCCACTGGTGTCGGAACTATTGCGGTCCGGGCCTTTGTGGCCGATTCAGGTGAGTCTTTGCAGCACACCTTGAATGTCTCACAGAAGGCCTTGACGGTTTATGCAATGAGCCAAAGTAAGATTGTCGGGGACCCGAACCCTGAGCTGTCAGTCGGGTATGCCGGTTTTGTTCTCGACGATACAGAGGCGGTAGTGGACACGCCTGCTGTGCCGGCAACAACCGTAGATGATGCGACTGCAGAGGGGACTTACGAAATCACAATCAGCGGTGGCTCGGATGATAATTATCTTTTGGAAGGCTATCATTCTGGATCTTTTCTTGTGAAGCCGACACCAGGTCACCGTCAGTTTCCTCAAGCACTTACTTTTCCTGAGACAGGACCCTCTGAATATGGAGACACTGAAACATTAGTGGCGACTTCTGATTCTAATCTCCCGATCAGCTATGAGATTGTTGCTGGGCCGGGCACTTTATCAGAAGACGAATTAACGGCGACAGGAGTTGGGGTGATCATTGTTCGTGCAACTCAGGCCGGCACCAATCGCAGGCAGGCTGCGACTCCAGTAGAGCAGACTTTTGTGATTTCTCCGGCACCTCTAACGATCTCAGCCGTAGACACTTATCGCAAAGTCAATGAAGCAGATCCTGTTTTTGTCGTATCTTATTCTGGTTTTAAATTTGAAGACACGGATGAAGATCTGGACTCTCCCGCCTCTGTTACGTCCAATGCTGCGGTGGATTCTCTAGCTGGCGTATATGAACTGATGCCGGCAGGTGCCGCCGATCCCAATTACAGTTTTGTTTATGAATCTGCGAATCTCTATCTTACCGAATTCGAGTCGCAAACACTCACGTTGCCTCCTGTTGATGATTTTGATTACGGGGCCAGTATGCAACTTCAAGCTAGTGCAGATTCTGCTTTGCCAATTGTTTACACATTTCTGCCCCATCAAAGTTCTGGAGCAGTCGAAATTAATGGAGATCTGGCAACCGGGACGAGAGCTGGTGTGGTCACCGTGGAAGTTTCTCAACCTGGTAACGATTCCTTTAATCCTGTGGTGGCCCACATCTCTTTTTCGATTCTTCCTATCCCGTTAACGGTGATCGCGGATGATCAATTTCGCCGCTTAAATAAGGATTTTCCAGAGTATTCTTTTTCTTATACAGGATTTTTGCCGGGCGATTCCGAGTTGGATCTTGATGAGCTTCCCACGGCGACAACCGATGCCGAGCATGACTCCCCAGTGGGCGATTACACGATCACTCCTTCAGGTGGAGCGGATGTGAATTATACATTGTCTTATCAGAATGGAACTTTGACCATTAACCATAAGCGGGCTCAGACCATCACTTTCCCGGAGATTTCGACTGCTTCCTTAAACGATGTTCTGACTCTTGCTGCCTCTGCCTCTACGGGGCTCCCCATTACCTATTCTGTGGTTGCCGAACAAAGTAGTGCAACTGCGACATTTGATCCACTAGAGACGAATAAGGTCACCTTGGATACAAGCGGGGTGTTGACGATTCGTGCAGAGCAGGGTGGTGATGACACTTATAATCCGGCGTCTCCGGTCAATCGCACCTTTGTGATCCTGGAGAGAACAACGGAGCCCATGGTTTGGGTTGTGGATTATCAGGGGAGTGGGTCTTTCCTCACTGTAGAGGAGGCGGTGTTGCATCCAATCGTTACCAGTGGGGATACGATTCTCATTCGCCCCGGCTTGTATTTGCATCAGGATGAACTCAATCTGGATAAGAGTTTGACCCTCATTTCAGATGGGACGGGGGAAGTGATTTTGCAACGGGCCGGCCAGCCGCCCAAGGTGTCCAAAACGACTAACCCCATTTGGTTTAACACGGATGAATATCGATACTCGATTCGTGTCAGTGCTACGGATGTTGTCATTCAGAATATTACCATCGCTGCATGGGAGCGTGAGCAGCAGGGGTTTGGCTGGGGGCTTGGTATTGGAGCTTCAAATTTGACCATTGATAACTGCATCTTTGATGCGGTGAATATCCGAAGTGGGATTGTTGTTTACGACGAAGTCAGCGGCTTCACCTTTACCAATAACACCATTCAGGGCTACTATTACGAAGCCTTTATGCGTGGGGGGGCGACAAACCTGGATATCTCCAATAATTTCTTTGAACAGGGGCAATGGTATGGAGGATGCTTGTATTTTGATGATCGCCATCCTGTCAGTGGAACCATTGATTTTAATTATTTTGTCTACACTCCCGGAACCAATAACCACCCTGAGGATTTCAATCAGTCAGGATTGGGTTTTGATACCATTGCGATTTTCTCCTCCAAGGTGCCACAGGAGTTGTTGATCCAGCACAATACATTTGCCTGGGAAAGTGTGGACCAAAGTAACAATCACAATACCAGAGGGCAGGCTACTGCGATTCACGTAAAGGAATTTCCCGGCTTGCAGTCCGCCAATTTGAATATCAAGGACAATATATTTTTCGGCTATGAGACGATTGTTCAAGACAGTGGGCTGAAGCAAAGGCCTACTTTTCACCCAACAGGAAAATTTGGTGGAGCCTTGGATTTTGATGGGGAACAGGCTTATGCCTCGTTTTTACATCCAACTGTTGAGTTTGGCACTCGTGGCTCTTTGTCCATGTGGCTGAAAGTCTCCAATGAAAATAAACGCAACACATTGATCATGGGCCCCCAGGGGGAGAATCTGGCAGCCTGGAATATGCGAAATGCGAATGATAAGTCTTTTGAGTTTGCTCTCAATGATGAATCTCAAGCCTTCTTTTATCCGAATTACAGCGATGATTCAGACCTTGTGAAGCGGGCGTTTGTTAGAACGGTAAGCTTGAACTTGGAAGGCAGTTGGCAGCATTTAGCTTTTTCCTGGGATAAGGATGCCAACGGTGGGGAAGGCAGGATTTATTATGGAGGCATCGAGCAGGATTATGATGTCATTTCGGGTGCTGCCGGGGAGCCTCGCACTCATGCAGATTCACAACTTCAGGATCTTTGGCTCAATGCGTCGATCACAACAAATGGTCTTTTCTATATCGGAAGGGATCCCAATGATGAAAACTTGCTCGACCCGGACCCTCTGGAAACGAGGACTTACCAAGGCTTAGTTGATGAGCTTATCCTCTTTAATGAGCCAATTGAATTCAATACCCAGGCAAATGCCAGGATTCGAGAGGAGGCTTTTTCCAATAATTTGGCGACCTATTCTGACAAGGTAATTGCTTATTGGGATTTTGACGACGATCCTGGAGGCGATACTGTACCGGATGAAACAGATCGCATTGATCTGATGTTAGGTAAGGGGTGGCCAGGTTTTGGTGTGATTGTCCCCGAGGATTCATTGGTGACGAACAATCTTTTCTTTCAAAATGGTTTGAATAGTCCCAATCCCCGGGATGATACGGCGTTGTTGGCGGATGATAATATTTTGGCGGACCCTCTTTTTCAGGAAGGGGATGGTGGGGTCCTGAGTCGTTATGGTCTCAAAAATGGATCTCCAGCAATTCGTGCGGCGACCAATCGAGTGGATAATATTGGAGCCAAGCAGCCGGAGCCCCAAACGATTGTTTTTGTTTTTGATGAGAGATTTAATGATCGGGTCTATGGAGATACAGTAGTTCTGGAAGCTCGAACCGATTCCGGCCTGAGTGTGGAATTTGAAGTGGACGACGCTCTCAGCGAGGGAAGTGGAGTTGTCGTGGGTGATGTTCTCACAATTACAGGAGCTGGCGAACTGGTTCTGAAGGCGAAACAGGACGGGGATGCGAACTTCAAAATAGCCGATCCTGTAGAGGTTCGTTTCACTGCTCAGAAGCGACCTCTGCAAGTGACTCCTGTGGCCACAAGCATTGGGATCGGAGATCCGATACCTGCACCGGAAGAGTTTATTCTGGATATCACTGGTTTTGTAGTTCCGACCACGGCCTTCCCGGACCCTGATAATCGTGATGATCTGGATGTTGAACCGATTGCACGGGCTGATACTGCTCAGCAGGGTGTTACTGGTGATTATCCAATCATTCCTGAGGGTGGTTCTGATAATAACTACACCTTTGTATATAATGAAGGGACGCTTTCCATTAATTCCAAGAACACACAGACTGTTACCTTTGATGCTTTAAATGATATGGTGTTTGGCGAGGATGTGGTCCTGAATGCTTCGACAGATGCGAATGATCCTTCGATTCAAATCACTTTTAGCGTGGTTTCCGGTGCGGAGTTTGGAAATGGGATCGTCTTTCAGGAAAATGGAGATACCCGCTTCCTGGCGACGAAGGTCGGGGAGGTAACTCTGCGGGCACAGGCTTCGGCGACAGCTCAATTCAATGCTTCGCCGCCTGTGGATCATACTTTTCAAATTACCAAGAGGCAGCTGCTGGTTATTGCGGATAATTCGGAAAGGCCTTTTGCTCAAGCCAATCCGGAGTTTCAGTGGCTGAAGACAAAAGGAGATCTCGATGGGGCGGTTTCTACAGGATCTGCCGGAGTCTCGGTGGGGCGAACAGGGGATGTCTATTGGGCCGGAACTTTTGAAGGTGAGATTCATTTCCCGGAAACTGTCCAACAACTGGAAACGACTTATGAGGCAACGGGTACGCCGGATTTATTTTTGGCAAGGTACAATAATGACGGTACTCTGATCTGGCACCGCCATGTTGGCGAGGGTGTCGGCGGTGCTGGTAGTGGGTTTTCTCCAGTGGCAGTATCCACGGATATTAATAACAATGTCTTTGTGATTGGTACTTTTGAGGGCAGTGTTTTGATTGGAGATCAAGCGATGTCGAGCCAGTCCGCAACTGGAGATGTTTTCATTCTTAAATATACGGAGACGGGTGACTTCAGTTGGGCCAGCAGTGTTTCCGGTGCCAGTGATTCCGATGAGGTTTCTGCGGTTGCCTCGGTTGTCAATGAGGAGGGGACGACCTACGTCATCGGGGAATTCAAGGGCACGATTGATTTTGGCCGTGAGGCATTGGTTAGTTTGCCAGTCGGGAATGTGGATGGAGCAGAACCAAGTGTGGATGTGTTTGTGGCCCGGTTTAGTGTCGACAATGGTTCTCTGGAATGGGTGAAGCAGATTGGCGGCCCTCAGGATGATCAGGCTGGAGGCATTGCTTTGGATGAAAATCAGTATCCTGTCATCTCGGGAACGTTTAAGGATTTTCTGATATTGGATGCGGAGCATAGCCTTCATGGGACTGCAGATGCTCAGGTCTATCTGGTCAAATTTGATGGGACGGGTAGCTTCATCTGGTCTGAACAGTTGGGTGGTGACAATGTTACCGATTTGAGAGTAAACCATCTTGCCTCAGGAGAGAGCGGTAAGACTGTCATCTCGGGTACCTTTGGCAGTGAAATCCTTTTTGAGGTAAACGAAGATCCTCATATTTCGGTTGGTGGCAAAGATGCCTTTTATGTAATGCACGACACATTTGGAGACCTTGTCTGGGCGGATACTGTTGGTGGTGCTGAGGATGATCTTGGGCTCGCCTCCCAAGTGGCAGAACATAATTTCACTCATGTTATTGGCTCTTTTACCAATACAATGGAGCTGGATGGCCTGATGGATGAATTTGATGATACTCAACCACTTTCGCTCACTGCGGCAGATAATGGACAGGATGTTTTTATTGTCAATTTTGATGCTTATGGGCGGCAAATTTGGGCTCGTCAGACCCTTGGAGCCGGGGCGGTTGAGAGAATCGCCATGGATATTGACGATAGTCTGAACACTTACATTGCCGGTTCCTTCGAAAAAGTTCCAACCAGGGATCCAGACCTCACTCTGGGTTTACATGAAGTCAATGCATTGGGGACTCAGGATGCTTTCCTTGTACAATTAAAAAGGGACGTCCCAACAGTCTCTTTCAGTTACGGAGATTTCTTTGGTGGAAGGACAGTCAATGGCACCACGGAAATCTATCCTCCAGATACCGAAGCAGTCCTGGATATCCCTCCGGTTGCCGTAGTCTATGAGACGGAACTGGACGACGATGGGAATAAAGTAGTCAAAGATAATCTTTGGCAGGAAGATGCAGGTTCTGGTCCGTACCTTATCGATTTTATTGATGGCGAAGATGATAATTATGAATTTGTCTACCAGACGGGAGAATTCAGTATCGTTCGAGCTAACCAATATATCAATTTCTTCCAGGAATTTGTGGATATCAAGTATCAGGATATCATCCCTCTGACCGCGGTGGCGACGTCTGGTTTGCCTGTGGAGTACACGATTGAAAGTGGGAAGAATGTCGCGATTGTTCTCGAAAACAATAAGTTGGAGATCATCTACGTCGGGCTTGTTGTCATCCGAGCAAACCAGCCAGGTGATGATAACTATCTTCCCGCCAGTCCACAGGAACAGGCCTTTTTGGTTGGGAAAGCGGATCAGGAAATATCCTGGATTCAGGATCTTCTCAATGTCGCCTATGGGGACAGGGTCAGCTTGGAAGCCGGAACTGATTCCGGTATGCGGGTTCGATACGAAATATTGGATACCGGAGACGGTGCCGCCGAAATCATAGATGAGACCATTCTATTCACAAAGGTTGGGTCCGGGACAATTCGTGCAATTCAGCGTGGCTCCGATGTCTTTTCCCCGGCAGATCCCATAGAGCTTCCATTCCTGGTCAAGAAGGCAAAGTTGACCGTTTGGCCTGTGAATATGACGAGGCAGGTAGGCGTTGTGGATAATAACTTTGAAATCGAGTACTTGGAGTCCGATTTCCGTTTGGACGATGACAGCCGTGTCATTGAGAATCCACCTACTGCTACCACTGTGGCGGATGAAAATTCTCTGCCTGGTCTTTACACCATCACCTTAGTCGGTGGCGAGGATGAGAATTACGAATTTGACCGTCGAACGGGCACATTGAGAGTAAGTGAAAAGGCTCCTCAGCAAATTATTTTTGATCAGGACTTTACGGGATGGACTTATGGTGAAACTTATGAATTGGTGGCCTCCACGACTTCGGGCTTACCTCCTGTATTTAAAGTCGTCTCAGGGGAAGCAGATCTGAATGGAACATCCATCACTCTACAGCAAGCAGGGCTGATCGTTGTCGAGATCAGCCAGCCAGGAAATACCCAATTCGAAGAAGCTCCAGATGTTTTTGGAATCATTGATGCCAAACGGAGACCCCTGGATATTATTGCCGATCCCAAAACCCGTTACGTAGGGGAAGATAATCCGGAGTTTACCTGGCAGGCCGTGGGCTTGCTGGAAGGAGATACTGTTGAAGAAGAAATTCTCCTTATCCCCAACGTCCCACCTTCTCTTTCCACAACCGCATCGGAAAATAGCCTGGCCACGATTTACCCCATTATTGTCACTCCCGGATACTCTGAAAACTACGAACACAATCCAGTTAACGGAACGCTCACAGTTCTGGATCGGGGAAAAGGGGAGCAGGAGATCATTTGGGATCAGGATTTGTCCAGTCTACAATTTGGTGATGAAGTGGTTCTTGATGCCTATGCGGCCAGCCTGAGTGATCCGCAACGCAACCCGATTGAAGATAATGACATCCGCTATAATGTGATTTCCGGCCTGAATGTGGTACAAGTGATCGGAAAAACATTAACGGTGATCGGAGTGGGAGACTTTACCATTCGTGCCATTCAGCGAGGTAATGATGACTGGAATCCGGCCAATGAAGTGTTCAGGTCTGATACTACTGGCAAATTGGAGCAGACCATTACCTGGACCCAGGAGATTGACCCTCCACTTGCCTATGGTTCGCAAGATTTCCTGATCGCCACCGCCAGCTCCGGGTTGGATGTGACGTTTTCCGTTGCTACAGATTCTCCCGGCACTGCATCCATTGATGGCCCCTTGATCATCCCAATGAATGCAGGAGAGCTTATCATTGTCGCCTCACAAGGCGGAAATGAGAATTATTTGCCGGCTGACCCAATCACCCGGAGCTTCACGGTTGATAAAGCAACGGTGACGATCTCAGTGGCAAATGCCTTTCGTAAGGCTGGAGATCCGAATCCGGAATTTACTCCTCTCTATGATTTCCCTCTTTTGACGGATACTCCCCAATCGCTTACGCAACAGGCTCATGCCGTTACCAGTGCGACGATCACTTCCTTCCCAGGCGATTATACCATCTCCTATGATGTCCTGGCTCAGGATGATCGTTTCCATTTCATTCACCAACTCGGGAAGCTTACAGTCATTGATCGGGACAAAGAAGCCCAAACCATTGACTTTACTTTGGATACCACAGATCTAGAAGTTGGGGATTTTGTTTCCCTTCAGGCCACCGCCTCCTCCAATCTCCCTGTGGAGTACAACATCCTTGTGGGTGAGGACAACATCGAATGGATTGAAGAGAACAGTCAGTTTGTGATCCGAAAGCCTGGGATCATCATTATTGAGGCCATCCAGAATGG
>CAYSOI010000162.1:0-2916 GCA_964432425.1 uncultured Opitutales bacterium
TTATTTGTGACAATAATGGTCGATTCCGTTTCATCCAGAACGGTCCAGCCCTGTTTGGATGCACCCGTCAGGATGGCATTACGAATGCTATCCAAATTCGGGTTAATTTGGGGCACCGCAATACGATCCGGCTTATGCAGGGATACATAAGTCGTGCAACCTTGGAAGAGTAAGGTCAGTAGTAGAGCTATAACTGGGGTTAGCCTCATTAGTGTACTGAAATCAAATAAAACCGCCGGAGGGTAGGGATTTTGCTAACAATGACAAGCCCTTATCTTATGTGAGCAACAAAGGGTGGGTCGTCATTAAATGAAAATTCCAGCAGGTAGGATCAGGCAGACATCATCGTGTCGGCAATTTCCTGAAGCTGTGGAATTTCAGATTCCAAGACTTCCGTAAGGGGCGGGCGGACCTTGCCGCCGACTTGCCCGGAGAGGTTCATCAGTGCTTTCATCGCAGAAACTTCATACCCCTTTTTTCGAGTGCGAAATTCATAAATCGGGATGACGTAGTTCGCCATGTACTCTGCCAATTCGGCATTCTTTCCTGCTGCGGCAAGTTCATGGATTTTCAAGGAAATCTTCGGGGACACAGTAGCTATACTTGATGTGTAGGTGCGAATCCCAATGGAATAATAGGCGGGGACACAATCGTCACCAATGCCGCCGATCCAATGGTAACGATCACCCATGCGATTCATGATTCGCTGGTACTCCCGGGTTTCGCCCTGGCCATCTTTCCAGCCTACGAGGTTGGGGATGCGTTCCCCCAGAATTTCTGCATCATCTGCATTCATTTTTACCCAATCCCTGGAGTAAACCAGCATGCCAAGGTCTGTCTGGTCTGCGATGGCTTCGTAATAGGAAAAGAGCCCTTCCTTTGGGGCATTGGTGTAGTAAGGAGGTAATGCCAGGACTCCATCGGCTCCTGCTGCTGTGGCAATTCTGGACATTTGGACAGCTTGGGCGTAGCCGAAACCTGCCCCTGCGATCACCGTCGTTCGGTTTCCCACAACTTCTACCGTCGTTTCCACAACCTGCTGGTATTCCTCCATGGACAGTGAATACATTTCCCCGGTACCACCTGCTGCGACAATGGCCCGAAAATCATACTCCAGCATCTGCTCCAGGTTTTTGCGAAGCCCTGGGAGATCCAGTTGCAGGTCATTATCAAATGGGGTAATGGGAAACGCAATTACTCCATTTTCAAGGGATGCTCTTAATTGGGAAGGTTCCATATCCTTACCCAAAACCTAAACTTCCCCCTCATCGCAAGCTCTTTTCTAATTCCCTTTTACATTGACGTGTGGCTTCTCACTCCTTATCCAGTCCGGCCTTCTTTTTTCACTTATCCAAATCCACATAACCTTATTCATATCCAAATATCGTCATGGCCTACGTCGTCACAGAAGCTTGCGTTGATTGTAAATTTACCACTTGCGTGGGAGTTTGTCCTGTAGATGCATTTCATGAGACACCTGATCGTCTCTACATCAATCCGGACACTTGCATCGACTGTAATGCTTGTGTGGATGAATGTCCTGTAGAAGCCATTTATCCAGACAGTGACCTTCCTCCTGAAATGGAAGAATGGATCGATCTCAATGCGACTGCAGAAGAGTTTGAGCAAATTTTCAGCTCTATCGATCCACTCAAAGGTCCAAAGTGCGTAAATCCTGACGCTGATCAATAAGGTCTTTTTATCACAAATTCCGGTTTCCCCGGAATTACACTTTAAAGAAAGGAGGTTCTGTGGAGCCTCCTTTCTTGTTTTACTTGGCTACCCCAGCAACTCTTCCTCCACCGGCAGCCAGAAACGAAATAAAGTTTCACCTGGTTGCGATTTTACCAACTCCACATCCCCACGGTGGTCTCTCAGAATTCGTTTGATGATGGATAGCCCCAGCCCGGTTCCTTCGTTTCTTCTGGATAGAAAGGAATCAAAAATTTTGTCCTGCACATCTTTGGGGATCCCTTTACCGGAATCCCGGAAGCAGATCACAAACTGCCGGATACCGAAATTTTCCTCGATCTGGGTTTCCACTTCGATTTTCCCGCCTTCGGGCATGGCTTCCATCGCATTGAGGGACAAATTCAAAAGAACCTGCTGCAATTGCCCGCGATGGGCCTGAATCACTTCTCCGGGATTCTGGGGCTGGTACACCCATTCCACACTGGCTTGCTCCAGCTTGAGGCGAAGTAGCCGATGGGTATCCTCCATCATTTGGTCAAAATCAATCTTCTCGAAGGCGGCCTGGCTGGATCGCCCGAAATCCAGCACACGTGTAACAATTTCCTCCAATTGATCCAACCGGTCACGGATTACTCTGAGGTCTTCTCCATGCTCATCCCCGGCTTCAAACGCATCTTCCAAGGGGTCAAATAACAACCGGATGACAGTTAAGGGATTGCGGATTTCATGAGCAATCTCTGCCGCCATTAACCCAAGTGTGTTCATCTTTTCACTTTGGCGAAGCGTCGCTTCGGTATCAAAGACCCGCTGATACAAACGCAAGTTTTGCAGGGCAACTCCACCCATCCTTGCCAAAGTCTGGAACAACGCCCGCTCTTCATTGCTGAAACGATGAGGCACACGGGTGTAGACATTCAACACGCCAAGAACTTCCACTCCATGCATCAATGGCGTGACCAACATAGACTCCAGCTTCGCTTCCTGAATAAACTCCAGCAGATGGTATTCCTCGGTTCTTTTTAAATTGAAGATTTCCACTTGTCGCATGCTGTGCACAGCTGTTCCTATCGAACTCACTCGGAGGTCCAATTCTTCCTCCAGATCCAGTGACCCGTTTCGGTCGACGGCCATGGCCAATTTCAGCGCATGCTTCTCTTTATTAAAAAAATAGATGATAGCGACTTCGCATTCAGAGATCCCGCAGGCCGCACTGAGAACTCCCTG
>CAYSOI010000162.1:3016-5328 GCA_964432425.1 uncultured Opitutales bacterium
GCCACGGGCGACTTCGATTTCCAGACTTTGGGTTTCAAAATTGACCAATGAAATAGAAGCCGTTGCCGCAGAAAAGACCTGCATCACTTCATCCAGAATCAGCCCGAGGGCTTCCCGTGAGTCCTTGGCTTTCCAAACGAGACTGCTGATACGGTACAGTGAATCAAAGGCTGAAATCTCGGATTCTCCCTCTACATTTTGCTCTGTCTCTTTTGCCATGGGATAAGGGGTGTTCTTGTGATTGAGCCTTGGCCTCAGATACCTTCCCCAAACAAGTCAGAGAGGGCAGCCTTCTCATTGCTAACTTCCTCACCCTCCTGGCCCACCACGATTCTCTCCAGGGTCTTCTGGAGGCTGTTCAGTTCCTCGTCCTTGATTTTCTTATCTCCCTCTTTCCTGACAATATGGAAGGTATCCATCGCGACCGAATTCTCCGTGCTCAGCCGAACAAAAACGATATCCAGGCCTGCATGGGTAATGGCTCGGGTCAGTTTGTACAGCAACCCAAAGGAATCCCGGGCCTGGATCTCTAAAATGATCAAATCCAGTGCCTTTTCCCGGTGGAAACTGACCTTCGGCGGAACGGGCACATCCAAAGTATCCGGTTCGGTGGAAAAGATGCTGACTTCCGGGTGCTGCTCCTTGTGCTCAATCCGTGGCAGCATTCGATTCAACTCCACTAAGGTTCCCCGGACTTCCGTCATAAACCTTTCCTGAATGATTGGATCTTTCACCACACCCTTATTTCCATTTACGACATTAAAGGTATCAATCGTAATGTCATCAGCCCGGGAATACGCCTTGGTACCCAGAATGTTCAAGCCAGCCAAGGTGAAAGCACCTGCCAGACGATAAAACAAGCCCGGACGATCCCACGTCACCACCGTAACCGTCGTAAATCCACGGTCCACATCATTTTCCCAATGAATGATAGGCTGGAGCAAATCGACACCTTCTGCAACTTGGATATGCTTCAAAAATTCGGTCACCATCCTCAAATGCAAGGACAGTTCCTCCACCGTTAGGTTCATAAAATACCTTGGCGGCAACGTCACAAAATGCCCATCAATCACATCTTCCTCTACCTTCAAATCCTCAACCTTCAGAATCTCGTCGCGGAGATACTGTTGATGCTGTTCCGAGTAATCGACCAGAGCCTGCTTCTCCACCAGCAATCGCATGGTCTGATTGAATAAAGTCTCCAGCAAAGAGTCCTTGAACCCGGTCCACAGTCCCGGTGCCGTACCCTGGGTATCGCAGTAAGTGTGCACATACAAATAAGTGAGCAGATCTGGTTCTCCTATAAAATCAGCAAACAACTGACAGCTCTCCGGGTCTTCAACATCATGCTTCTGAGCAAAGCGGGACATGGCAAGGTGATGCTTCACGATAAAAAGCACCAACTTCTGCTGAGGTTTGGGGATTCCTAGCCGATCCATAATGGGGCCAGACATGATTTCGCCCGTATCCGCATGGCCTTTGATACCTCTGGATTTGCCAATATCGTGCAGCAACAGGATCAAATACAGCAACGAGGGCAGGGCAGTCTTCTTCAGGCTTTCATGAAGCTTTCTGTGTAGTTCTGTATCCCGTAAATAGACTGTATCCAACTGTCGGATCGTGTTGAGCGTATGAATGTCCGCCGTGTAGCGATGATAGTACTCATGTTGCACCAGGCAGGTCAGTGGTTCAAATTCCGGGATGAAGCGACCAAGGATTCCCATATCATGCATCGCCAGTAAAGTCGGATACACTCTGCCCCCCGTCTGCAAAATGGAACGAAACGTTTTGCAGGCCCGCTCATCGGTGCAAAAGTTTGGGGTGAGCAGAATCTTGGATTCCTGAATTTTGCGGATCAACCGAGCTCCCATGGGCAACTCATGTTGCTGGGCAATTCGAAAAACTCGTACCAACTGCACCGGATCCTTTTCAAACAGCTCCTCATTTTCCAGATCCAGAACCCCATCATTCACCACAAACTCATCCAGTGGCTCAACCTTATCCTCCCGGTCCAGCCGATGATATCGGAAAAATCCACCCTCCATGCTCCCCCCTTTTTCCGGAAGCAGAAAGTGTTTCTCCAGAGCATTGGACAAATTGAAGACATTCCGGGCATGGGTATAGTAATCCTTCATGAACACCTCCACCCGTTTCATCACATCCTCCTGCGGGTAGCCTAACGCCAGGGCCACTTCCGGCTGCTGGTCCAGCAACAGTACATCCGTGGGTCGGGATGACTTGAAATGCAGTTCATTGCGAACTCGGAGCAGAAAATCATACGCATCCATCAACTCCCGGTACTCACTCTTTTG
>CAYSOI010000162.1:5428-8796 GCA_964432425.1 uncultured Opitutales bacterium
TCCTTCGCCGCTTCGATCGACTCCCGGATCGATCGCGAGGCATGCCCCACCTTGAACTTCAGGTCCCACAACGGATACAGCACATTTCTTGTGATCCATTCCTTGAATTCCTCCAGTGCCTTTTTCTTCAGTGTATGATGTCTGCCGTACAGCAGCGTGAAATCGATGTCGCTTTGTGGGCATAGCTCACCACGTCCATATCCCCCATTGGCCACAATCGCAAAACGCACTGGCATTTTCTTATGATAATCAAACCAACCCATAATCGCATTATCCAGCATACTGGTCAGCATCACATCAATCATCACTGCATACGCCTGACAGACCTTGGTCCCCGAATCCCCTTTCTCGTGATAACGCTGCAACATCTCCCGCTCCAGACGCACAAACTCCTTCAGAGACTTCATGTACTCTTCCGGCGGAACATAGCCTGGGTGACTCATGCGTTTTTTCGCATGTTGTTGCACACGGCGATATAAAGGAGATTCCTCAATTGGTTTCATAATTTCACTGCACTTTTCCAGCCTAACCCGCTGATCTGGCGGCAAAATGCAAAATAAATCCCTTTTCTCAAGAACCGAAATATACTATCTCCCCCCGCCTTACAAAATTTTTACGCAATGATCTTCTCCAAAAAATACCAACCCACAGACGTCGAAAATCGCTGGTACACCCAATGGCTGGACTGGAAATGCTTCCAGGCTGACCCCGAACACCTTGGGGAGCCCTACAGCATCGTCATCCCCCCACCCAACGTCACTGGAGTCCTCACCATGGGCCATGTGCTCAACAACACCATCCAGGACATCCTCTGCCGCCGGGCTCGTCAGGAAGGGAAAAACGTACTCTGGCTTCCGGGGACCGATCATGCTGGCATCGCCACCCAGACCAAAGTCGAACGCCACCTCCGCGATCAGAATTTGAACAAACACGACCTCGGTCGGGAAAAATTCCTCGAACATGCCCAGGAATGGAAAGAAAAACACGGCGGCATCATCCTCAAACAACTCCGCAGCCTCGGAGCCTCCTGCGACTGGGAACGCACCACCCAGACCCTCGACGACCACTACTCCAACGCCGTCCTCACCGCCTTCGTCAAACTCTACAAAGACGGCTACATCTACCGCGGTCGCCGCATGTGCAACTGGTGCCCCTCCAGCCTCACCGCCCTCTCCGACGAAGAGGTTATCATGAAGCCACAGAAAAGCTACCTCTACACCGTCCGCTACGAAATCGTCGAAGAACCCGGCAACTACATTCACATCTCCACCACCCGCCCCGAAACCATCATGGGCGACACCGCCATCGCCATTCATCCCGAGGATGAACGCTGGCCCAAACTCCAGGGCAAACACGTCCGCCGCCCACTTCAACCCGCCGAAATCCCCATCATTGCCGACGACGTCATCGACAAAGAATTCGGCACCGGCATGCTCAAAGTCACCCCCGCTCACGACAAACTCGACTTCGAAATCGGCGAACGCCACAACCTCCCCGTCGTCGACTGCCTCAACCCCGACGGCACCATCAACCCACAAACCGCCGGAGAAGAATTCGGTGGCATGGACCGCTTTGAAGCCCGCAAAGCCACCATCAAAAAACTCGAAGAACAAGGCGACCTCATCGACACCGAGGAACACGAAAACAACGTCGGCTTCTCCGAACGGGCCGACGTCCCCATCGAACCCCGCCTCTCCGACCAATGGTTCCTCAAATACCCCCGCATTGAAGAAGCCAAAGCCGCCGTCCGGGACAACATCATCCACTTTCACCCACAGCGCTGGGCCAAAACCTACCTCCACTGGCTCGACAACATCAAAGACTGGTGCATCTCCCGCCAACTCTGGTGGGGACATCGCATCCCCGTCTGGTACAGAAAAGGGGAGGACCGTGCCGACCCGGCCAACATCCACGTCTCCCTCGAAGGCCCCGCAGATCCCGAAAACTGGGAGCAGGACGAAGACGTCCTCGACACCTGGGCCTCCTCCTGGCTCTGGCCCCTGGCCACCATGGGCTGGCCCGACGAGAAGGAAATGGAACGCCATGGCCTCCATACCTACTACCCCACCTCCACCCTCGTCACCGGACCCGACATCATCTTCTTCTGGGTTGCCCGCATGATCATGGCCGGCCTCGAATTCCACAACAAACGCCAGGACGGCGACACCTCCCCCCTCTCCCAAGAAGAAATCGAAGCCGCCATCCCCTTCAGCGACGTCTACTTCACCGGCATCATTCGCGACATCCAGGGCCGCAAAATGTCCAAATCCCTCGGCAACTCCCCGGACCCCCTCGACCTCATTGCCAAATACGGAGCCGACGGCCTCCGCTACGGCATCATGAGCATCGCCCCCACCGGCATGGACATCCGCTTCGACGAAACCCGTGTCGAAACCGGACGCAACTTCTGCACCAAACTCTGGAACGTCTCCCGCTTCCGCCAAATGTCCGGCGACCTCGGCGACAACTCCTCCATCGAAAAAATTCTCTCCAGAATTGATTCCGCTCAACTCGACACCGACGACCACGCCATCCTCGGACAACTCGCCGACACCCAGGACCGCATCGCCAAAGCCTACAAAAACTTCGAATTCAACACCATCGCCCAGAGCCTCTACTCCTTCATCTGGAACGACCTCTGCGACTGGTACGTCGAGACCTCCAAGGCCAAACTCCAGGACCCTGCCAAAAAAGAAACCTGCCTCGCCATTCAGGACCTCTGTCTCCGCCAGGCCCTCCTCCTGCTCCACCCCTTCACCCCCTTCATCACTGAAGAACTCTGGTACCACCTCCACTTTAACCCCAGCTGGGAAAACGACCCCGCCAAAGACGGCTCCATCCAATACGAAAACCCTGGCGACGGCCAAACCCTCCGCGATGCCCTCACCAACCAAGGCATCCAACTCGACCCCAACGCCAAAGAACAAATCGAAAAAATCCGCGAAACGGTCACCCTCGTCCGGGCACTCAAAGCCCAGTTCAACCTCGGCACCAACAACAACGTCGCCCTCTACTACGAAACAGCAGGAGCCTCCGCCGATATCCTCGAATCCTACAACGACAAACTCCTCCGCATCATCGGAGCCAAGGAACTCACCCCCAAAGCCGGTGACGACACCACCCCCGCCACCGTCACCCCCCTCGGCACCATCCACCTCGACCCCGGCTCCGCCATCGACAAAGAAGCCGAAACCGCCCGCCTCAACAAAGAACTCGCCAAACTCGACAAAATCATCGCCGGCACCGAAGCCCGCCTCTCCAACCAATCCTTCCTCGATAAAGCCCCCGAAAAAGTCATCGAAGGCGCCAAACAACAACTCGCCGACCTCAAAAAAGACCGCGAAGACACCCAAAAGCTACTGGACGCC
>CAYSOI010000163.1:0-8795 GCA_964432425.1 uncultured Opitutales bacterium
GCCTTTGATGGAAACCCAAGAACAGTATGGCATAGTCAATTTGCTCCCAAATTGGTCCAGCCACCACACGAGTTGGTCATTGATCTTGGCAAAACCCGCCGGATCAGAGGCTTTCGCTATCTTGCTCGTCAGGATAATGGATGGAATGGAGCCTTCGGAAAGACGACCTTTCACTTGAGTACCGAACCCGATCAATTCGGAGCTGCATTGGCCTCAATTGAATTCAAGAAAAACAAAGCAGTGCAATCCATGAATTTAAGAACATCCGGCTTGGCCCGCTATGTTCTGATTCGTGTCCACAACTCCTGCATTGATGGCCCTTGGGCTTCCGCTGCGGAGATTGGTGTGATTGCGGAGTAGTTGGCAGGCAGATTATTTTTTGTCTTTTTCTTCCTTCTCTTCCGGCTTTTCTTTTTCCGGAATTGTCAACCAGAAGTATGGGGTGTCGTTGATCAAGTAGTCACCCCGGCTGGTGGTGGTTTGGAAGGAAAAGTTTGCCTGTTGAGAGGTCTTGGGCGGCTCGGCTTTATCGAGAAGAACGACACGGCACCTGTGATTACCAGGTTTGGCATTTTCCGGAATGGAGAACGTGATGGTGGCATCCTTGGCACTCTCAGCAATGTCCACCCCTTTGACAAAAATGTCATTGGGTAAGCCGTGTATCATTGCGTAGAGAGGTTCCTTGTGGCCGTTTTTTCGATTCAGGGTAACCTTGACGGAGGCTTCCTTTCCGTGAGTTCCGGTGAGTAGGTCTTTGTCGAGAACAGGCTGAAAGCTTGGGGTCGGTTTCCCGACATTGAGTCTGTAGTGATATTGTTTCCCTGAGTGTCCATAGCGGTCCTGAATTTGGATTTGATAGGTGTCATCTTTAGGGACTCGCAGTTGGTATTCCGCGTCGGGTTTGTTGCGAGTGCTATCATCCACTTCCTTGATCAATTTTCCATCATTGTAGCAGATTTTGATGACGGGATCTGTTGGGTATTGAAGAGAATAGGCTTCGACTCCTATGAGAATCTGTTCCCCTTTCTTTGCTTCAAATTTGAAGGTATCGACCTCATTAGGTTGTTGAAAAGTTCCGGCCAAAGATGACGGGATTGGTAACACTTCGGGTGCATCATCCTCTACGATGTTGGCTTCAGGTGGAGGTATGGAGTTTTCGGTAAGGAAGAGAGAGAGGCGGTAAACGGATTCTTCTGTGCCAGCATATTGAACACTGGTGCTGGCTTTGGAGGGAATGGCGAGAATCTGTAAGGTGTGTCGTCCACTGGATTGGGCTTGGTATTGCAGATGTGGATCGAGGTTTAGAGTGTCACTGGAAACGGCTAATTCAAAACCCTTGGAATCCATTATGTGGATGAAGGAATCGATAGGGGAAAAGAGGCTGTAGGCATCCAGCTTGGCAGAGAGGGTTTGGCCTTCCTTCAAATGGATGTGGTAGAAGTCCGTGTCTCCACTTTTCTGAAGACGGCCGTTGAGAATGGCCGGAATCTCTTTGATTTCCTGAGCTTCCTTCAAGTGGTTATTGGGCTCCGCCTCCTGGATTTCCTTCTGATCTGAGACGACAAAGATGTGGACTGAGGAAACCGACTTTTTATTGATGGTTCGAATCAAAACTGGCCCTGCTTTGGCTTCTTTGGGAATCGTGACCTTGATTTTTCCCTTCTTTTCGAGAGCTTCGAACTTGAGTGTACTTTCGGAGCACCAAAAGGTAGGAGGCCAAATTTCATTTGTGCCTATGACCTGAGCCTCAACTGTCGTGCCGATTTGTCCTCCGGGAGGATGAATGGCAGCCTTAGCAGATAATGCCAGGAGGGTAAGCCCCAGAAGGATGGAGGACTTGGTAGACAAGATGGAGCCGGTGGTCAAAGTGGACTTAAACAAATAGCTCCTTGATCAGGCGACCGTTATTCACGAGTTGGTTGGGTCGACCTGAGGGCGTGTACAGAACCTGGCTATGGTCGACTCCCATTTTGGTATACAAGGATGCTGCGAAGTCTTCTGGAGCATAGACATTGTCGTTGGCGTAGTAGCCTTTGACATCTGTGGCCCCAACAATCTGGCCACCAGGTATACCTGCTCCTGCCATCATGACGCTCATGGCGAATGACCAGTGGTCTCGACCTCCACGTGTATTGACCTTTGGAGTGCGACCAAATTCACCCAGGCAAATGACCATTGTATTTTCAATGGATCCACGTTCATGAAGATCCTCAACCAGGGCGGCTAATCCTTGGTCGAGTTTAGGCAGGTACTTGTCCTTAAGCGATGGGAAAATATTGGTATGGTGATCCCAGCCTCCGTAATAAACAGTGACAAAGGGAACACCAACTTCCGTCATGCGACGTGCAAGAAGAAGACGCTGGCCAAAATCATGGCGTCCATATTTCTCTCGGGTTTTCTCAGATTCCAATGATATATCAAAAGCGTCTTGAGCCGGTTTGGAGTAGACCAACTCGTAACTTTGGCGGTAGAAATCATCAATGCTCACTGCGGGGTCTGCGGCCGCTTTGTCCTGAATCCGCTCCAGGTTGTCGAGGGATGCACGTAGTTTGCGACGGTTTTCTGCCCGGGCATCCGTTAATACATCCGGTACACTGACATCCCTGACCCGGAAAGAGCTATTGTTGGGGTCTTCGGTAAGTACAAATGGGGCGTAAGGAGCACCCAGAAAGTTGGGGCCACCGGAACGTGACATCCTTGGCATGGAAACATAGCCGGGGAGTCCATTGCGAAGATTACGTTCTTTGGAAACAACCGAACCGAAAGATGGGTGGAAAGTAACGTTTGCACCACAACCGACAGGAACTGGAGTGGGCTTTCCAGTCATTAGGTAATGGTTGCCTGCACCGTGATTATTTTGCTTGTGAGCAATGGAACGGATGACGGTGTATTTATCTAAAGATTTGGCCAAGTTGGGAATATGCTCGGAAAAATGGATACCGGGAACTGAGGTCTTAATTGTGCCAAACTCTCCACGGACCGTGTCTGGAGCATTCGGCTTGGGATCGAACGTTTCGTAATGCGTGGGCCCTCCATCCAGCCAAATCAGGATACATCGAGTATTGTTAGCCTTTTTCTGGCCGGAGGCTTCTGCCCGTAATTGAAGCATTTGGGGAAGAGTTAAGCCACCTAGCGAAGACAATCCCACCTGGAGAAAGTCTCGCCGCGAAGTTCCGTCACATCTTTGTTTCATATCAAAGTTCCTTTTGTAAGTATTAAGGGATGCACGTAAGATTACGACGAATTGTGTGTGGAGAAAGATAAAAGTTTTCGCATTCTTCTTCTGGCATTTGATTAACAGAACATTATGTCCATTCTTAAACACACCATGAACGTAGCGGAAATCAAAGATATGTCTTTAACAGAAAAGCTCCAAGCCATGGAAATCATCTGGGATGACCTAAAGGAAATTGTTGAAGATTGCCCACTACCAGTTGAACACAGAAACCTGTTAGATGAACGTAAGAAAAGGGTAGCCTCTGGAGAGACAAATCTTCGGAATTGGGATGAAGTAAAGGGAAGTCTTGGGACGCGATGAAATCAGTTATCATTTCTGATGATGCGATAGCTGATTTATAGAGCCCTGAGTCGGGTTGTTCCCTACGCAATTTTCTACACATGTGATTGGGACTCGGTCGTGGTTTGGGCAGTGGTGGATTGTCGCCGGGAGCCAGGTTGGATTAAGGATCACATTAGCAAGATTTCGCCTCAATGATTGAGAACAAACTCTGCGGAGTTGAGAAGAGCCCAGAGGAGGTCTTCTGCGGCGGTTTGGCGGGAGGCTCCTTCTTGGGAGAAGATGGCGGTGGCGATTTTGAGTTCCTCTTCGGAAGGTAATCTTGAGAAGGCGGAGAGGTAGAGTTCTTCTGCGACCTTTTCGGGGGGGAGATCGGATTTGGCGAGCTGAGAGGCCCGGCTTGCGGGTAGGGTGATTCGGTTTACCAATTTGCGGTTGTTGGCGAGGTGAAGAGTTTGGGTAATGGTGGGGGCAGGGTCGCGTTCACAAGGACACTCGGCACTCGCATCTGGGCGGCCGAAGGTGTCGAGAAAGGTGGAGGGCATTTTGGTATTCCAGACTTGCATGGCTTTGGCTCGTTGTGGGAGTCCCTGGTAGTCTGCTGCAATGTCGGTCACTCGGGTGACTGCATCGGCCATGACTTCGGCAGAAAGTCGGCGTCTCATGGATCGAGAGAAATTACGATGATCGGCGGCATTGGTATCATTGGGAAGGCTGGAGGTTTGGTAAGTGCGGGAAGAAAGGATACGTCGCATCAGATGTTTGAGGTCGTAATTGTGAGCAACAAAGTCTTTGGCCAGCCAATCCAGGAGGGGGCCATTTGTTGGTGGGTTGGAATCCCGGAAGTCATCTACGGGCTCAACAATGCCTGTTCCAAAGAAGTTCTTCCAAATGCGGTTGACGATGGCTTGGGCAAAATAGGGGTTGTCTTTCTCCAGCATCCAGCGGATGAGAACTTTTCTTGGGTCTTCACCTTCCGGGATTTCAGCAAATGGCCCGTCTGGGGCTTTGGGTTGCATGACTTCACTGGTTACCGGGTGCTTGACTTCGCCTCCTGGCTGAAACCACCAGTACTCCGGTTCTCCAGAAATTGGAGGTGAAATGCCCTGGCCCTTGCGTTTCATGGAGCCAAAGAAGGCAGCCAGCTGGTAATAGTCATCCTGGCCCCACTTTTCGTTGGGGTGATGATGGCATTGTGCACACTCAAGACGAACACCGAGAAAGATGCGACTGGTGAAGGCACCGGCGGTATGAGGTTCCCGTTTGTCACGAAAGAAGGCAACCGGGCCATATTTGTGGGTACTTCCAGTGGCGGTTAACAGTTCGGATACAAATTGATCCCATGGTGTATTCTGGCGGAATTTGCGACGAATCCAGTGATCGAGCAGATAGACGGGTTTGACGCCCACCCGTTGCGTATTGGGTCGAAGGAGGTCATTAAACACGGTGGCCCAGTAATCGGCCCATTCGGGGTCGTTGAGAAGTTGATCAATGTACTTCTTTCTTTTGTCTGGTGAATTGTCCTGAAGAAACTTTCGGGCAACGTCTACTCTTGGGAGCTTACCAGTTGTATCGAGAGTAGCTCTGCGGAGGAATTCACTGTCGGAGCATTCATCGGAAATGAGGAGTCCCATTTCCTTATGCCGGGCGTAGTTCAATCGATCGATTTCATTGTAGATGGGAAGGTCCGCATAGGCTGAGTCGGGAAGAATGTTGTCGGTAGGAATGGTGACGCGGGCAACATCGACCTGATCCATGTAGCGTACGATAATGACACCTTCGCCTGGATGTTTGCCCATGGTGAGGTGGCCTTCTTCATCAACGGTAGCGATGGCGGACTCATTGCTTTGGTAGTGGGCCAGGTGTGTCACCTCCCTGGTGGAGTCGTCAGAATAATGGGCAATGACTTTCAGGGCTTGTTTGGCACCTTTCTTGTATTGTCCATGCTTGGGGGTGATGGTGAGGAAGGACAGTTTGGGTTCATCAGGGATTTGGTAAGGGGTGCCTTCCTTTATCCAATCGCGAATGAGGGTGTAGAACTCGGAGTCTTTCTTGAATCGTTGTCCACCTTCATGAGGGATGGTTTCGGTGGCTTTTCTGAGAATTAGGCTGTGATCTGGTGCCGCCGGGAAGGTGCGTCGGCCTCTGGATGCGTAGGCCAAGGCATGGTGATCCGCTTTGGGGTCGTAGGCAAAGATGGAGAGCTGAAACCCGTTTTGTCCGCCCGATTTGGCATGGCAACTTCCTTCGTCGCAACCAGCACGAGACAGGACTGGAAGAATGTCGTTTCGGAAGCTGATGGTGGGGTGTGGACCAGTCGTAATTGGTGCGGGTGGTTCGGCTTCGGTTTCGGTTTTTTCCTCTTTGGGCAGTTCTGGAGCCCAGGGTTTGCCCTTGGAATCCATGATGTGGATTTGCCCGGCACCATCGGTAATGAGAATGCGTTGGTGAGTCGGGGACCAGGCTACAGAAGTGTGACCGTTTTCACCAATTGCAGGAAAGGCTCGTTCTTTGGCTCCGGTGTTGGTCTGAGCTCCGGCGTGATCATTCAACGCAGTGTAGGTTTTGGGAATGTTGTCATTGGAGACGGTTACGATCCAGTTGTCTTTTTCCGTAGGTTTTTCTTTGGCAGGATCATAAATCCAAAAGAGGTCATTGACATCGTAACGAGCTTTTCGGGGAGCGAAGTTGAGGTCTTCGTTTAACGTTTTGGAATTCCAGACTTTGGTGGAACGGTCCGCACTGGATGTGGCAATGCGCTTACTGTCCGGGCTGAAGGCGGCTGCGTGAACGTAGCCTGTGTGCCCTTCGAGGTTGCCAGCGGGTTGAAGGGTGTCGGTCGACCAAAGGCGGGCCAGTTTGTCAGCACTGGTGCTGGCGAGGAGTTTGCCGTCTGGGCTGACGGTGAGGGAAAAGATGGAGTCGGTGTGAGCCCGAATGGATTGGATCGGTGTCCACTCCATGGTGCGATAAACATGCAGTTGACCAACTTCGGTGGGTAGACTGTCCGCCACTACCAGTCTCTGGCCATTGTTCATAAAGGTAATCGCTGTGATGCGGCCCTGGAGTTCCTTTTCCAGAGTTTGTACGGCTTTTCCGGTTTCAACATCCCAGATGATGACTTGACGAAAACTCCCTCCGGCCAGGAGCTTTCCGTCCTGCGACCAGGCCAGAGAGTGGATGCTGGAGGAATGTCCGGTTAATTGCCTTTGGTGCTCAATGGTCGTTTCGCCCAACTTGTTGACCTCTACTTCTTTCCCAAAGGCCATGGCGTAGGTGGAGCCATTCGGAGCCATTTCGACGGTGTTGGTGGGAATGCGGGATGGCGGCAAATCTCTTAATGTGACCTCCTGACGTTCGGGAATGTTTTCCAGGATAGCGGCATCCCATTTGGCTCCGTCCTGAATCCATTTTTGGAGAGTCGCAATCTCCTCCTTTTTCAACTGCTTTTTCGGAGGCATGTGCGGATCGGCATCTTCCTGCAGCAATTCCAGAAGCAGGCTTTTCTCGGGTTCTTCCAGATTGATGGCTTCCCCTGAATCGCCGCCAGTCATTGCCCCTTGGCGAGTACTGAGCAACAGTCCGCCTTTTCGTTTTTCCTTGGTGTGACAACGTAGGCAATTGTCCCGAAGAATGGCCATTGGTTCGGCTTGTGCGGAGTTGCAGAATACCTGGATGGCAAGGATTCCGATAATAAACTTTCGAGAAAACATTGGATAATAATAGCAGAAAAAGTCTCGTTCAGCACATCGGATATAGGATACAAAACATTTCCAACCTAATCCGAAAGCTCTTTATCCATCATGAAAAGTCTTCTTTGCTCCTTGTCCTGCTTCATCGCAAGTTCCTTTCTTTGCCAAATCCATGCAGACCCGGCTTTGCTGAATCGACTCAATGATGAGCATGCCCGAGGAGTCTCTCATTGGATTTATAACGATTTGTCCAAGGCCAAAGCCGAAGCGAAACGTTTGAATCAGCCCATCTTTGTGACGTTTCGCTGTGTGCCTTGCCATGCCTGCAAGGGGTTTGATGCAGAAGTTGCCAAGGGAAGTGACCGCATTACCAGGCTGGCGACCGAGAAGTTTGTGTCCTTGCGGCAAGTGGAAATGAAGGGTGTGGATCTGTCTCAATTTCAATTTGATTATGATCTGAACTGGGCCGCCATGTTTATCAATGCGGATGGAACGGTATATGGAAGATACGGCACACAATCCGCCGAAGGAGCCGATGCCTATAACTCGGTTGATTCTCTGGAAAAAACCATGCAGAGGGTTCTCCAACTTCACGAAAACTACCCAAACAACAAAGCGTTCCTGGCAGATAAAAAAGGAAAGCCCAAACCCTACAAAACTGCCATCGAAATGCCAGGCTTGCCCAACAAGCGAAAGTATCAGCAACAGACTGAACGCTCCAACTGCATCCACTGCCACAATATTCATGACGCCGAGTACAATGATGCTTATGCCAAAGGGCAAATTACCAAGGATTTTCACTGGCGTTATCCACTGCCGGAGAATGTAGGTCTGGTGATCGATCGGGATGACGGCCAACTCATCAAGAACGTGAAAACGGGAAGTGCTGCCTCGCTGGCGGGGTTACAATCCGGTGACCAGATTGTCGTTATCAATGGCCAGGCCATCACTTCGATCGCCGACATACAGTGGGTCTTTCACAACCTCTCTAACGGGCCGGAAAGAATTCGCTTGGATGTGGTCCGAAATGGAGTGGTGAAGAAGGTTAACCTCATTACGAAACAGGATTGGAAGAAGACGGACTTCAGTTGGCGGGGTTCCTTGTGGAATATGAAGCCGAAAATGGGGATCTGGATGCCGTTTGCTGAAGACCGTGATCTCAAACGCCTTGGGCTTGCTTCAGGAGAGAAAGCCATGCAGGTGAAGTGGATCAACCACAGTGTGCCCACGGCTCAGGCCGCGAGACAAGCAGGTCTACGTACTGGAGACTTCATCATCGCGGTTGAAGGCAAGCCCATCACCATGGATCACCGCGAACTCAATTACCACATCAAGCTCAACTACAAACCCGGCGACAAACTCCCCATGACCCTCTGGAGAAACGGGAAGAAAATAAAATTTGAATGCCCTCTAAAGTAAGTGCGACACTCCTCAGTACGGTGTTTCAATTACCGATTTAAAAAATTGTTGAGGAGATTTTTGGCTGCATCTTCGGGCTTTGGTTTCTTCTCTTCTTCTTTTTTCTCCTCCGTGCTTTCTTCCTTCTTTTCCGGGGCAGGTGTTTGGCCAGGAATCAAGCCTTGAAG
>CAYSOI010000164.1:0-6828 GCA_964432425.1 uncultured Opitutales bacterium
CCAGAACCGGGAAGCGATGAATGTTCTTCTCCAGGAAATTGTCAGGGTCTTCACCCGTTTTGACGTGTTCCGCCAATTCTTTCCAGAAGGGGGCATCCATGAGTTGGAAGGAGGCGTGTTTGCCAAGCCAGGAGAGGGCATTGGTCCCCAATGTGGGGCTGGTGCGGGAGGCGAAGGAACCGATCTGGCGCATGGTAGCGCCCTGCATGTCCAGAGCGATGATGGCGTGAAGGAGGGGGGCGGAAGAGGGATTGGCTGCGGTGGGGGAGAAGTTGACATTGCCGGCAACTCTTCGCATGTCGTTGTATTCACTTTGGGCAACGAGGGGGAGAACGCTCATGTCGGCTTCCACTTTGTTTGGAAGAATGGAGAGGGTGCCGCCAATGGGGTCGAAGAAGTTCCGCCAGCGGCCTTGGTAGGCATTTCTGAAATTGGTGTAAGCCCGTTGTTCCTGGGGGGAGACTTTGTCGATATAGAGCTCGGAGATGGGGGTGAGGAAGGCGAGGTTGCCGTAGATGCTGGATTGGGGTCCGGTGTCGGTGCTGGTCAGTTCCCCCAGCCATTCCGGGGCGTCGAGTTCCCGATCTTCTTCAGTGTTGTCGAGTTTGCGGGACTGGAGTTCGGCCAGAATGGCGGCAGCTTGAGTTCTGCGGGAGTTGGCGATCCTCCATTTGGGGCTGCACCATTGTCGAATGGTGGCATCGGTAATCAGGAAGAAGGGGCGATCACTGCTGTCGTAGCGTTGACGAAACCAGGTGTACTCCTGCAAGGAGGCTATGGATTGCGGGACTTCGGCTTCTGTCGATTCAGGGGCTTTCGTGGTTTTGAGAAGGTTGAGGATTTTTTGGAGTTGGGGTTTGGAATTGGTGACGATGAGGATGTCCTTGTGCCGAGCCAGATAGGTACGGACGGAGAAGTTGGGGGTAGTCAGGGAATCGTAGGGGGTATTGAGAATTCTGCCTTTGCCGGCTTTGGGTTTGTGTGGAGAGGTGAGTTGGATTTGTTTGCGGCGGACTTTGAGGGTGGTGTGCAAGGCATCGGGATCTTTGGCGTGAAAGAGGACTGTGAGGTCTGTGCCGGTTCGCAGGTAAGGGTCGGAGCCGGTGATGGCGACAGACTTGATCAGTTCCGGTCCAAAATGTCGTACCAGGTCGTCGAGGGGGAGTGCCAGTTGAGTTTGATAGCGTTCGAAGGTCTGTGCATTTTCGGAGCGGTTTTCGAGGAGTCGGAGAAGGGGGGTACCTTGTTCGAGGCTGTTGTCGACAAGGTCAACAAGTTGCTGAAAGGTTTCGAAGTAGAGGAAATACTGGTCGTGGGGAGCCGCTTTTGCCAGTGGGGATGGAGTGACGGGCTTGTCATGATCGATTCGGTTTTCCCAATCAATTTCATCAATGGTGATGCCTGCAATGGTGGAGACGTTGATGGAGCGCTTGAGGTCGGCTTCCTTGCGGTTGCGGAGGGTGGTGAGGCGGAGGTCTCTGTCGAGTTGCAGGTTTTCACTGACGGCCCGTCCTCCGGACATGAGGGAGTAGGTGGCATTGAGATCGTTGCGAACACGACGGCGTTGTGTTGTGCCGGCGTTGAGGTTCAATGAAACGTCGGAACGATTAGGGATGGCGTTGAAAAGTTCCCGGGTATTGGTGAGTTGGTGTCGAAACCATGCAGAACCGGGGCCGCCAAGGTTCTGGAGCCGTTGATAGTGAAAGATCTTAATTTGCAGGTGATGGACTTTGGCTTGTTTTTGGCGAAGTGGAGTGGTGTTGAACTTGAATGGATAGGGGACCATTTTGCTCCAGTCTTCATTAGGGAGATAGAGTGTTCCGGAGGGTGGAGTGGTGTCTTGTGACTGGGCAGAGATGTGCATGCGTGACAAGAGGTTGGCGAGGGAGGTGCGTGGGCGGAAGCGGAAACGATTCTCAATGGCGATGTAGAAGTTGGCTCCGTCTTTGCCCACTGCGTAGGGGAATCGTGTATCGGATAGGTGGTTCTGGATTCTGGAGTTGAGCTTTTGAAGTTTCTCCGGGACAGGGGCGGGCTCTGGTAGAGAAAGGCCATCTTGGGTGATCTGGAGTTTGTCCAGCGTCGTGACGTAGTAGAGGGTGTTCTCCTGGGCAATGATTGGAGAAAACGGGAGCAGCAGGAGGAATAGGTAGTAGTGTCGTTTCATAAGTAGTTTTGGAAAGTATGGTTTTGTGTTGAGGAAACTCGTTTAGAAGAATGCATGCCAAATCTGTCTTTGAAGGGCTTACTGACTATCAAATTCCGTGCCATGTCTCATGGAATCAAGGCTTGTTCTTCATGAGACACTTGTTCATGGAATCTGGATATTGGTATCGATCATTCTTATTTAGGACATTTTTTGTAAATGAGGTGTTCAGGGATTGTACCGCTCTGCCAGAAGGGAGCTGATGGTTCTAAGGTGAGGGAAGTGGGACCTATTTGATGACTTTTAAGAGCTTTCCATTCTGGAAACGCTTTACGGAGAGAATGCTCCCTTCTTGATCCCATTCGTAACTGTAACCCCAAAGCTTTCCCTCTCGCCAGCCGGTTTCTCTCCATTTTTTGCTGGGAGCGAAGTAGGTGGTAAAACGTTGAGCGCCCTTGCTTTTCACAATGCCGACAATGTAAGGGGTGCCATCCACATACCAGCCTTTGAGTGTGCCGGTGAGCTTTCCGTTGTTGTAGGTGGATTCAAATCCCAGTTGCCCGGTAGGGAACCATTCTTTGATGACTCCGTGGACGACGCCGTTTTTGTAGGGGTACTGGCTTTTGCGGGTATGGTCTTGATACCAACCGGTGGACATGCCGTTGGCTTGATTGTTCCGCATGGGCACTTGAAAGCTGGGGTTGCCGTTGGGGTAATATTGCGTAAGAATGCCTTCCGCTGCCCCATCTACGTAGTCGATTTCAAAACTTCGGGTGCCATCCGGGTGGGTTTTGAATGCTCTTCCAGTAAATGGGGTTTCTTCTCCGAAGAGGTGGGCAGTGTTGGTCCTGCGGAGTTTGTGTTCATCGATTTCGCTATAGTGAACGGATAAAGTCTTGGGTTTTGTAGGAGGCCTGGGGGGAGGGGATGACTCAGGAATAGAAGAAGGTGTGATGACCGGGGGGGAATCGAGAAGTGAAGTTGGGAGAGGAGATGCTGGAGGAGGAGTTTTCGTACTTATCTGAGATGTCGCTGGAATGAGATCCAGAGGGGGAGTTAACTCAGGAGGAGGAGGGGGTGTTTGACTGGTTGGAGAGGTTGCGGATACCGAAGTGGATAGCGGTGGTGAAGGAGGCTCGGTTTCAGTTTCAGGCTCTGGGGAGATCGGTTTGGAAGGTGGTGGAGAGTCACATCCGTAGATCAAGAAAACAAGAAGGCTGAGAATACACAGGTGTCTTGTATATTGATTGTTCATGACTGAGGGAAATATTCAGGAACTTGCCAGTTTGTGGAGATGAGCTCGAATGGATAGGGTTTGCAGGAGGATGATAACTGCAATTGGGAGGAGGGCTTGGAGGAACGTGGAGAACCCTGGCTGCATTGTCAGCTCCAATCCGAGTTTTGAGGTGAAATTTTGTGCATATTGCTGAAATTGAGTGATGGTGAGGGTGGCCAGGACAAGGAGTATGGTGCCGATGATCAATTGTACCTTGAAGTAGTGTAGCCAGAGCATTCTTGGGGGGTAACCGATGTGGAGAAGGATCCGTAGGTTGTTGGCCGAGCGATGTAGAATCATTTGAAAACTCAACCAGTACGCAAGGACTGCAATGAGTAGAAGTGCGAAGCCAAAGCCGCCGGTCGTGTTGAGGGCCAGCTTGAAGAGACGGTCGGCTTTGCCTTCCTTGAGCATTTCCTGGTTGGTTTCGTAGGGTTGGATTTGTTTGGTCAGTTCCGGGGATAGGGGAGTTTGAGTTTTGATGAGGAGCCGGTGGATGGGCTTCGCCGAGGTCGCTCCCTGTTGGGCATTGGCCCATTGCATGAAGCTTTCTGGCACAAGAATGGAGGTGATTCGGTCACTGAAGGCGACAATTCTGGCTGGGATGCTTTTGGGCAATCGTTTGGGGCGCGGCAGAAGAAGTGTGATGGGCACTTTTTCAATCATTTTCTTGGAGACCTGTGGGTAGCCATTGGCGGGAGCAAACCCGAAATTGTAGAGCTGAAGGAAACTGTTGGGAAGGAGGACTGGGAGATAGTCGCTGTCGGGAGTCCAGTCCCATTCTTTGGGCGGCGCTTCCATGAAACGTGCGGGGATTGATTCGAGGAAGAGTTCGGTACGGTAAGCCTGAGACTCGCCAAATTGCAGGATGGCTTCGGCATTGAAGTTGGCTGCCGTGTAGGGGGTTAGGTCTTCGACGCCTTCCGTTGACTTCAGCTTTTGAATTTCCTGTTCAGAAAAATGCGGCTTCAGTCCAGGTATGTTACTGAGGATGGAAACCTTTTTGGCGAGGGTCAGGTAGCGGGATGGGAAGATTTGGTCTTCCTTTTGAAGATATTCCTGGAAAGCCTGGTGAGATTGCCAGACCAGGAGCAGCAATGTGATACCCAGGAAGGTGCCTGCGCTTGCTCCCAGCAGTTGCCAGAGTGGTTGTTTTTTCCAAAGTACCTGAAAAAGCATGAAGCGGGCAATGTGAGGAATTCATGCCATGCCGCAACGCGAAAGCTGCATTCGGATGGTTGCAGTGGATGGCAGGATCTGTTTGGAAATCGGCATGACTTGTACTGTTGAACGTGAAAGAGTGCTCAGGCAGATCGCAGAAAAAATTTTGGCAATTCCAGTATCCCGCCCACTTCGTGTTGGGGTGGATGGAGGTAGTGCATCCGGCAAAACGGTGTTTGCAGATCAATTGGGCCAGGTTCTCGAAGGGATGGGGCGGGACGTGATTCGTGCAGGATTGGACGGGTTTCATAACCCTTCGGAGATTCGATATCGAAAAGGGAATATGAGCATGGAGGGATATGTGCAGGACTCGTTTGATTACCCTGCGGTCTGGCAGTGTATTTTAAATCCATTGGGACCGGGCGGTGATCGACAATACCAGATGGAGGTCTTTGACCATCATTCTGAGGAAGGCCGAGAACCCGAGGTCAAAACCGCTCCCGAGGGTGCCATACTTATTTTCGAAGGAGTGATGCTCTTTCGGGAAGAACTCGTGGAGGGTTTTGATTATCGGATCAAAGTCGACACGTCCCCCGAGGTGAAACTGGAACGGGCCAAGAAGAGGGACCTTGCCAAGTTCGGCAGCCTGGAGCAATTGCTGGAAAAATACACCAAACGGTTTTTGCCCGGTCAGCAGTGGTATCGTGATCAGTATCGCCCAAAGGAAATTGCGAATGTGGTCGTCGGGAATGATGATCCCGGGAGTCCCCAGGTTCAGTGGAATGCGGGCTAATCCAAGATTTTAATCCAGTAACTCTGCAATCAGGACTTGGATGAGCGGTTGAAGGGTCTTCTGGAGGGTAGGGTTGGCGTAGGCGAGGAAGCCGACGGAGGTGGTGGTGTCCAGTGGATAGTCAAGAGGTTGGGCATGCATGCCGGTGATGGGGCAACCGGATTCCTTGAGTAGGAGTGAGGTGCAGATGTCATAGGGATGGGCGGCCAGGCATTTGTCGAACCCGGTTTTGTGAAAGGCGAGGGGACGCAGGTCCAGGACCATCCGGTCCCGCCCTGCCATGAGTTCGTAGAATTGGCCTCCAGTACTGGGATATTGGTCATCGAAAACAAGAGGGTAAGTTGTTTTTCCAAGGCCGTAGAGGCGATCCAACAGTGTTTCCTCAAATTCGGTGAGCAGACCTTTGGCTTCAGGAAAAAACTTGGCCACGATGGCATGACCATGCTTCAAGTCTGTGGCCTTTGAGGGCTTGAGTTGGATGGGGGAGGATAGGCCGGTATCCAGGTTGCATCGGGTGGTGACGATGCCAGCCGGGCCAAGCCCCCGAATTCCGCTGAGTTGATCGGCCAGGCGTTGTTTGGAGGCAGGGAGTTCAGTCATTGCTGCCACAATGATGTCTTGGAGAGTGGGCTTCCTGGTGCGGGAAGTCCGTGGGGCGATGGCTGTCAACACCCAACCCGACCGTTTGTCATCCATCAGGCAACGTGTGCCATCAATGGGATCGAGAATGCAAACAAAATGAGTGTCCTCAATCGGAGTGCCTTTCGGAAAAGTGGTGGTGCCATCTTCAATGCCCTCCATCAAGAGTTCGACCGGTTCCTCCTTGGGCCAGTTTTCCGCAAACCATTCCAGCACAAAATCCTCACTGACTTTATCGATCTGGTAGATGGCGTCAGCTTTGGTGATTTCCGCAAGGTGGGAAAGTTCGTCGTGGGTATGGGATACCTGTTGTTCCAGGACATTTTCCTGGATGGCATTTTGGAGAGTGAGCAAACGTTGCCGGAGAGTTTCGGTTTGGGACATGTTGGGTATTGCTTTTGCGATAGGTAAATCAAATTAAGGAAAGACTCGTAGGGCGGTCTTTCAGGCCGTCTCTTAAAATTCTTTAGCGGATAACCGTTGGCGGACGATCTCGTACAGTGCCACTCCAGCGGCCACACTGACGTTGAGGCAATTGACATGGCCAAACATGGGGATCTTGGTGAGATCGTCGCAGGCCTTTCGGTTCAGTCGGCGGATGCCCTGGTCTTCGGAACCCATTACCAGAGCCAGTGGGCCAGTCAGGTCGGTGTCGTAAAGTTCATTTTCAGTGTGTTCCGTACAACCGACAATCCGAATGCCGTATTCTTTCAGTTGGCCCAACATTTCGGCAATGTTGCGAACTTCGACTACCGGCACATGTTCCGCCGCTCCTCGGGCAATGGTGACAGCGGTGTCCGTCAGGGGGGCGGC
>CAYSOI010000164.1:6928-8792 GCA_964432425.1 uncultured Opitutales bacterium
AAAGTACACTTCAAATACTTCGGTTTTGATTGGGTGCAGTCCTGGCCGGGAGACTGGATGTATGTCCATTTCCTTGCCGTGGCGGTTTTTGCCTTTTGCGTCATGACCGGATTGTTTTACCGGGTGACCTCGTGGTTGTTGTTCCTCAGTTTTTCCTATTGGTACCTTCTGGATGAAACCCGCTACCTCAATCACCTGTACTTGACTGCGCTGCTGGCATTCCTTCTCGCCATCATTCCAGCTCATCGGGCCAAGTCTCTGGATGTTCGCAGAAAGCCGGAATTGGCGTCTCCCACGATTCCCGCATGGTGCCTTTGGATTGTGCAGATACAGGTAGGCATTGTGTATTTCTACGCCGGAATTGCTAAAATCAATGCAGATTGGCTTCGCGGGGAACCTCTGCGTCAGTGGCTGGCCAATCGTAGTGACTATCCGCTCATCGGCTCATGGTTGGATACGGAGCTAGCCGTAGGCTTTTTCGGTTACTGTGGTTTGTTGTTTGATCTACTGGTTGTTCCCGCACTTCTCTGGAGGAGGACTCGGGTCTGTGCCTTGCTGGCTGCCATCTTTTTCAATGTGTCGAACAAGATGATGTTCAATATCGGCATCTTTCCGGTTTTGATGCTCGGGGCCACGCTACTTCTTCTTCCTCCAGATTGGCCACGAAAAGTCGGCCTGTTTTTCTTTCCGCAGAAAGATTCCAAACCCAAGCCCCGTTCCTACTCCATTTCCCCTCAACTCAAAACGTTCACCACGCTGCTCTTCCTCGCCTATCTCTCCTTTCAACTCCTCTTTCCCTTTCGCCACTGGCTGTATCCGGGCAATGTCAACTGGACCGAAGAAGGCCACCGCTTCTCCTGGCGTATGAAACTTCGTCAAAAACGGGCAGCGGCCACATTCATCGCCACAAATCCGAAGACCAACGAGAATTGGGTCATCGATCATACTGAGTACTTGAGTTTCAAACAAAGCAGCATGGTCGGCCGCTGGCCGGACATGTGTATCCAGTTTGCTCACTTCATGGAGAAGGAACTGAGAAAAGAAGGTCACGAAGATGTGGAAATCCGGGTAAAAACAATGGTCTCCCTCAATGGACGTGAACCTGAACTCCTGATTGATCCTGAACTGGATTTAACCCAAGTCCAACGTACCCTAAAACATCAGGACTGGTTGCTCCCCATGACCAAGCCGTTACTACCGGAGTGAGGTTTGTGAGTTTCTTTTGCTTTCAAGGATTGCTTTCCCAACGGGTGTGTTTAGAGATGCTACAAATTTAGACGAAAAATGGAAAATACGGATACGATAGAACAGGCTCAGGCAGTGGCTCGGGAGTCGCATTTGCGGAGTTTATTGAAAGGGCTGACTTGGCGGGTTTTGGCGACGTTGACGACGGTGTGTGTGGCGTATTGGATTTTGAAGGACCGGGAGAATGCAGTGAGGGAGGCGTTGACGATTGGGGGAGTGGAGTTTTTTGCCAAGTTGGGGATTTATTATTTGCATGAGCGGGCGTGGCAGAAGGTGCCGATCGGGACGGTGCGGAAGATTACTGGGTTGGAGAAGTGATTCTCCACAGCAGGCTGTGGAGAGGAAAGCGGCAGCAGGCTGCCGCAGTCCAAGGTGGGCAAGCCACGGAGAGGGGAATTGTCGCCTAAAGGCTGAACTCCAATTGTTTCGGGTGGGGGAGTATTTGGACCCTTATTCACCAAATGCTGTCAT
Organism: uncultured Opitutales bacterium; assembly: GCA_964432425.1. Taxonomy (GTDB): domain Bacteria; phylum Verrucomicrobiota; class Verrucomicrobiia; order Opitutales; family JABJCN01; genus JAYPDO01. The sequence continues at coordinate 8,645 of CAYSOI010000164.1, forward strand.
AAAGAAGAAGGGGTGTGTTTGATGGAGTGTTGGATTGTTGGAATACTGGATGACTTACCCTCATCGGGCACATCAAATCCCATCACTCCAATACTCCAATACTCCAGTGCTCCAATACTCCAGTGCTCCATCATTTTGGTTCCGGTTT
>CAYSOI010000165.1:0-8611 GCA_964432425.1 uncultured Opitutales bacterium
CAAATCTCTGAAACCATTGCAGGTCAAACGTGTGTCCGACCAAGTCTCGATCATCCGCGAAGTAGCGATAGGAAGCTTCAATACTGGCATCCAGTTTTTCGAAATAACGTTTGCCTTCGAGGTATGCGATGAAGGTCTCCCTTTCATCGGGGCGGTTTTCAGAGGCAAGTTTCAGTAGCTCTATGCCGGGAAAGGGCTCAACTGTATGTTGCACCCCCTTGTAAGGATCACTGAGGTAACCCTCAGGACGGCCATAGGTGAAATTCAGGGAAACAACGGTCTTGGGATCCAGCAACCTCTCGATACCCAAGAAGAAGTCCGGCGTATGCTTCTTTTGAATGCCAAGTTTTGGACCGCCAAAAACATCGGTGTTGACCCGGTCGTCCATAAAGGAAAAGCCCCCCGTGATATTCAGAGTTTCCTCCCACATGGCTTTGGTTACACTGGCGGCATAACTCCGGGAAACGTAGTCGGACTCATCACTTAAAGCAAATTCGAATCCGTAGGAATATTCATCTTTCATATAGGACAAGCTGGCAACAAAGGCTTCCCGTCGTTCTCGCATTTGTGAAAGCCAATCATCTGAATCCTGAGGCTGAATCCCGTTGGGTGTGGCTCCTGACATGCTGTCAATCAATCCCACGATTTCCGCTTTCCAATTTTCATTAAAAGTTTCTTCGCCAGAAAAATACCAGGACTTGATCCGGATCCGGTCATTGTCTTCGATCCAATCCTGAAATTTGGCTCGAAAGGCTTGCTGGGCGTCAGCTTTCTTGATCCGGCAGAACAGAAGAAAGGAGAGGAGTAAAAGGGGAACGAATTTGGAGAGAGGAGGAGGCATGTTGCAAACAGATGCTGTTTTGGAGTAATGATCAACTTTGAACCTGTGACATTTCGTACGATTTTCTCATTGATAGTTACATGCGTTTGACGAATGTGATGAGATTTTATTCCAAAACAAAATTTATGGGGGGAGAACTTATGAACCGATTGCTACTCACCATCCTGATTACCATTCTTGTTATGCCAGCTACATCTGTGAAATCGAAACCTTCCGCAGGAAACCTCAATCCCAAGTTCCTTCTGAAATTACGGGACGGCTATGAAATGAATGAAACGGATCGGGCTCGATTCAATGCGATCAGCAACACCGATATCAACAAATTGGCTCTGAATCGGGAAGTCGTACGTGGAGAGGACGGGCACTTCAGCCACAAAATTTCCAGCAAAGGCATTACGAACCAGAAAGCCTCGGGTACTTGCTGGATGTTTGCCGGTTTCAATGTGATGCGACCTAAGATTTTCCGGGAGCTTGGAGTGGAAGAGTTTGAGTTTTCCAAGGCGTATTTGCTTTTCTGGGACAAGCTAGAAAAATCGAATCTTTACCTCGAGTCGGTTATCGAATTACGGGATGTGGACCCATTAGACCGGGAGTGGCAATTGGTGAACCAATGGATGGTGGGAGACGGAGGATGGTGGAACTATGTAACGGGGCTGATTCAAAAGTACGGGATTGTGCCGGTGAAAGCTATGCCGGAGACGCACAGTAGTGAGAATACACGGGTAATGAATACGGTGTTGCAGCGTATTCTCCGTTCTCGTGCATCAGCGATGTTGCAACTCCATGAAGAAGGAGCCGATGTAGCCAAACTTCGTAAATTCAAGGAGGAGGCATTGGCCGAAGTGTATCGTTTCCTCAGCCTGAATTTGGGAGAGCCGCCGACGGAGTTTGCATGGCGATATGAAGCCAAGAAAAAGTCCTCGGAGGATTTGGATGATAAGAAATCCGATGAAGAAGATACCAAGGTTGAGCAGGAACGACTGACACCGCTCAAAACCTATACGCCCAAGGCTTTTTATGAGCAGTTTGTCGGTGTGGATTTGAGCCAGTTTGTCTGTCTTTACCACGATGCTTCTCAACCCACCGGGAAACACTATCGCTTTGACCGGGCCCGGAATATGGCTGGAGCCCAGGAGATGGACTTTGTGAACATTGAGGTGGATGCCATGAAAGATATTGCCGTAAAGTCCATCTTGGCAAATGAGCCTCTATGGTTTGCGGTGAACATGGGGGTGGACCAGTCCCGTGAACATGGGTTGATGGAACACGAACTCTTTGATTATGAAACCTTGTTCGATATCGATATGCCCATCACCAAGGCAGACCGAACCCGCCTCTTCGCTGGAGCTTCCAATCACGCCATGGTCTTACGAGGCGTAGACTTAAGAGATGGAACACCTCAAAAGTGGCTTGTGGAAAATAGTTGGGGCAAGGACAAAGGCAACAAAGGTACCTGGACTCTGTATGACCGTTGGTTTGACGAGCATGTCTACACCATCATCGTCGACAAACGACACGTTCCCGAAGAAACTCTCAAGATCTTCCAGGAAGAAGCCAATGAGCTACCCGCCTGGTATCCCGGAGCGATGGGGTTGCCGGAGCTGTGGTGAAGGGATGTGGTATGAATTACAGTCTCTGGCTTGTACTCGCATGTGCTGTTCCTCTTCTCTGTTTTGGAGACAATACACCTGAGTTGAAAAAAGCATTTACAGATTTGCTCCCCATTCCGAACCAGGAAATGGAGAGGTTTTATGAGAAATATCCAGGTGCTAAACCCTGAACTCGGTGAAAACTTACTCTTCCTGGGCCAAGTAGTGAAGGACCTCTTGCTTCTTGAACCCAGTAATAGATATGATTTGTTCAACATCCATCCCGGTTGCATTCATCCTGAGCACCAGTTCTCTTCTTTCCTGCTCCCTTCCCTCCACACGGCCTTCCTGTCGGCCTTGGTCAATGTATTGCTGTGCGATGGTCATGGCTGCATCTTCGGCGGTTTTGGACTCTATTGCTTTAACCATGTTCATGAAGCCTTGTTTGTCAACGGAAGTATCGGCGTCATGAAAATAACGTAAGAGTGCAAATCCCACATCCAGGAGGTTTCCCGCTTGGAAGAGTTCTTTCATCAGTTCCCGGTTTCTCTCCATAAAATCCACAAGCTGATCCTCCGTCACTGCCTTCAAGGCCTGCATGGTCAAACGACCCAAGAGGGTTCCCCGGATTTCTTGATACGGCATGCTTGCCAAGTCGACAATTGGGAATGAGAACTCTGGGAGCATGGGCTTGGACGCGTTTTCCATTCCCTTGGGAATTGCGATGAGTTCTTGAAAGGTCCTCGCTGCGGACCAACCCTGTTTCCCGTGATGTAGGACAATCGGTATAATTGGTGGCAGTTTGTCGGCTGGCGGGTAATTCTCGAGGTGCCTTTCCCAAATGCGTACCATGTAGCGAAGCAAGCGTAGTGGCATCCATTTATCCGGTTGGCTTTGGTGTTCGAACAGGCAGTAGAGCCAGAGTTCTTCGCCCTCGTCCTCAAGCCGGTAAAGTAAATCCGCAGCACTTCCTTTCAAAGCTTCATCGACAAACGAAACGGGTTCTCTGTGCAATTTCCCGGCATCAATTCTTATGGCGATATCCTCAGGTAAATATTCGCGGAAAAACCCAGCCGCCTCTTCCGGTTTTCCAAATACCTTCCTTGCCAGATGGTCATGAGGGTGATGGGGCTTTGTTTCTTTATCCATTCCTTGAGAACTGGAGAAGAATTACCCGGAAGTGTCGTGTCAAGGGATTTGGAGGTGGGTATGAGCAAGGCCCGGCCCTACAGAAAATACTGAAGCTGAGGAGTGATTCTTTCTTGAATTTTTAGATTGAGAATAATGGAGGTGTTGTACGAGAGTGTTAAGGTTCGGCGACAAATGGATGTTTCTCTAAAAGTGAGTTGGTTAGGTCTGGTTCTTCTCCTTGGAATGACCTTCCTGGCAACGAGTTCTATTGCTGGGGTTCTCTCCATGTCAGAGGACTGGAAGCAGGAGGCATCGGTTTCGACCCGTTTTGAGATCGAAGGGACCGGAGAACGTAGCAATCCACTTCGTCGGCAGTTGACTGAGCCCTTTTTCGGGGACGAGTTATTTGTGCGATACCGGCTTCGATATGATGAAACGACGATTGATACTCCTGAAGATGGTGGAGGGGAGTTTTTTGTACTTTGGCTGGATCAAATGGAGGGGAACGAGGGGGCAACACATTCTGGAGGAGTGCCGAATCTTGGGATTCATGTTTCGGGGCAGGAGAATCGATTCATGGTTCGGTATGCTCCGCAGGGGCAGAAGTTTGGAGCGAAATTAGAGGGCGATCAGGATTACCTCTTGGTGGGAAGATTGTGGAAATCGAAAACTGGAGCCGGGAATGCTTTTGATCACTTTGATTTGTGGGTAAATCCGAAAAAAGATGCTGGTACCAAGCCCCATGCTACAGCTGTAAGTTCCAGAGCTCTTAAGCAGGTCAATTGGATTGGGTTTTCCACAGGCAGGAAAACAGAACCGGAAGACCGCATTCAGGTTTGGGATGTGGCGGTGGCCGAGACCTGGGAGGAAATCTTGGGGTTGCCTTCCGACACGAAACCTGCCGCTGAGCCTGTAGTGCCGGAAAAGACGGTTTCGTTTACAGAGCATGTTTTCCCAATCCTTGAAGCCAAGTGTTTCCAATGTCATGAAGGCAAGGATGCCAAAGAGGGCATTCGTCTGGATGCATTGGACGAAGTGTTGAACCAAACCCTTCCTGGAGATGCCAACAGCAGTCGAATCTACGAATTGGTGGTATCCGGTGAGATGCCTCCGAAGGGGAAAGGCAAGGCACTGGATGCTGAGGAGTTGGCCACTTTTCGAGCATGGATCAACCAAGGTTTGGATTGGGATCATCAACTTCTTCCTACGCCCACTCCCGAGACTGACCATTGGGCTTTTCAGCCAATTCGGAGACCGGAAGTACCAAAGGTGAAGAATCAGAGTTGGGTCAGAACGCCTATCGATGCATTCATTGCACGTAAGCATGAAGAGTTGGGGCTGAAACCTGCCCCGGAAACTTCCCCGGAAACCCTGGCCCGGAGGATCTCGCTGGACATGTTGGGATTATCGCCTGTTGAAGGTGAGGATATCAACGTCGTGCTTGAAAACCCAGCCTACGGAGAACGTTGGGGGCGGCATTGGCTGGATGTGGCAAGATGGGCAGAGAGCAATGGACATCAACACAATCGGGACCGTCCCCAAGCTTGGAGGTATCGGGATTACGTGGTGGATACATTCAACTCGGACAGGCCTTTTGATCAGTTTTTGTTGGAGCAGATTGCCGGAGATGAATTGGAGCCCAAGTCCGCCGAAGCCATTACGGCCACAGGTTTTCTTTCCGCAGCTCGATACAGTGGCAATGAGTTGGATAAGGCGATTCAGCGAAATGACATTCTGGTCGATGTTACGAACACGACCGCGAAGGCGTTTCTGGGGCTGACCATGGAGTGTGCTCAATGCCATTCCCATAAATTTGATCCCATCACCATCCGGGATTATTACCGTTTTCAAGCTTACTTTGCCAATGCTCAGCCTGGGAATATCGTTTTCCCCAATAAGGAAGCCAATGCATTGATTGAGGAACGCTGGAACATCTTTGGAACAGTGCATGACCGGCTTGTCGAAGTACGTAGAAAACAAGGTTACCCTGAACCAATCTATGTCATTCCTCGAACCGTCATTGCCAACATCAAGGGTGAAGAGAAAGTACGTTTTCAGAAGTTGGATGCGGAGCTGCAGAAATTGCCGCAGAGTTGGAGTTTTGCAGGAAAGGGTTGGTATGCAGCGCCTCATACCATGCGGTGGCCTTTGCCGCGAAATGTGGAGGAGTTGGAGAATCACAAAACGCACCTTCTGATCCGCGGTGATGTCAAATCCAGAGGACCTGAAGTGAAAGCCGGATGGCCCAGTGTATTTGGACCAACTTCACCAGATGCGGGAGGCTCTCGTAGGGCTTTGGCAAAGTGGATGACAAGAAAAGACAATCCGTTGACGGCCCGAGTCTGGGTGAACCGAGTCTGGCAATGGCATTTCGGAAGGGGACTTGTGGAAACCAGCGGAGACTTTGGCACCCAAGGCACGAACCCCACCCATCCTGAACTTCTTGATTATCTCGCCACCGAATTGATTCAAAGTGGTTGGAGTACCAAACACATTCATCGGCTCATTCTCAACTCTGCAACCTACCGGCAATCTTCCGACTTCTCTTCAAAGAATGCGGAGATTGACCCTGGTAACCAAACCTTGTGGAGATGGACTCCCCGCCGCCTGGAAGCCGAAGCGGTTCGGGATTCGGTGCTGGCTGTTTCGGGGCTGCTGGATCGTGCCAAAGGTGGCCCCAGTGCATCCGAATCTTCCAAACGCAGAAGCCTTTATTTGAAACAACGCCGGGATAATCTTCCTGCTCAGCAAATGCTGTTCGACAGTGCTTCCGGAAACACTAGTTGTTCCCGTCGCCGTGTCTCTACCACATCCTTACAGCCGCTTTGGCTGCTAAACAGTTCGTTCATGCAAACCTCTGCTGCAAATTTGGCAAAGCAAGCCGGCTCAGTTCAAGAAGCCTTCCGGAGAACACTTTACCGTCAACCCAGGACTGAAGAAGTCCTGGAATTGGAAGATTTGGCTAAGACCCACGGATTGCAAAGTGCCTGTCTGGTGTTGCTCAATTCCAGTGAGTTCCTGTATATTCCCTGATCTCATGATGACTCGACGCCAGCTTCTCCATCAATCTGCTCTCGGGAGTGGAGCTTTGGCGTTGCATTCCTTGTTGCAAGCCGAGTCAACCGGAGGCGTTCAGCAACCGCATCATCCGCCGACTGCCAGGAGTGTGATCTTTCTCTTCATGTCCGGCGGGCCGAGTCAGGTGGATACCTTCGATCCCAAGCCTCAATTGGCGAAACTGGCCGGGCAGGATGTTCCTGATTCTTTGGCTCAGTTGGTGCCGAAGATCAAACGGGCGGGCTTGAAGAATTTGATGGCTTCGCACTGGGACTTTCATCCACGTGGTGAATGTGGGATGCCCATTTCCACCCTTCTTCCGGAGACTGCCAAACATGCAGATGATCTTTGCGTCATTCGATCCATGACACACCGCAATCCGGTGCATGGTCCGGGAGAGTGCGTGGCTCTTACCGGAACTGGGGCGGGAGATCGTCCGAGTCTTGGAGCATGGTCATTGTATGGACTTGGCCGCATGACAGAACAATTGCCAGCCTTCATCGCTTTGAATCTTCATTCCGATGGCATGCAATACCCTCAGGCAGCGGGTTGGGGACCGGGGTTTTTGCCATCGAGATACCAGGGCACGGTAGTCGATCCAGTGAAAGGCATTCGCAATGTGAAGATGCCCAGTGGAGTCAGTCATGGACGACGCCAGAAGGAACTTCAGGTGATCGAGAAGTTCAATCGAAGGTTTCTCAACTCCATCCAATCTCATAGCGAACTGGAAGCTCGGATTCGTAGTTACGAGATGGCCTTCCAAATGCAGACGGCAGCCCCAGAACTCTTTGACCTGAAGTCTGAGTCCGCCGCTATCCAGGAACTTTACGGATTGGATGGCAAAGATACCAAGTCCGTAGGTCGCGGATGTCTCCTGGCCCGAAGGATGGTGGAACGAGGAGTCCGCTTTATCCAACTCCGAGTCGGCGGCTGGGATGCCCACGGAAACATCAAGGGCAATCATACCCGACAAGCCGCACGTTCCGACAAGCCCATCGCCGCACTTCTGGAAGATCTGAAGCAACGTGGTCTCCTCGACTCAACACTCGTCATCTGGGGAGGGGAGTTTGGCCGCACTCCCACCATGGAAGGCCGGGCCAATGGCCGTGATCATTCACCTGCCGCCTACACCGTCTGGTTGGCCGGAGGTGGAGCTCAGGGTGGTCAAATTATCGGCGAAACCGATCCTATCGGCTACACCGTCACGGAACGCCCCGTAAAACCCCTAGACCTTCACGCCACCATCCTCCACGCCCTTGGCATCAACGCCGACCAACTTTCCTACAACCATCACGGTCTTCTGGAAACCCCACTTGGCGTGACTGGAGGGGCTCCGGTCCTTGAAGTGTTTGGCTAACTGAAGCGAAAACTTAAATATTCGCCATTCGTGAAATCGTATACCATTGGGTGATGGTTTCCAGAACGCTGAGGGTTTCCTCCAGGTTTTGGGGCCTCGGGACAAACGCATTTACGTATCTTCGGTAGGATTCGAGTACGTTGTCGTTTTCAAGGTTGGAGGAGTACATCACAATCTGAAGATGCTTGGTTGCCTCATCCTGTCTCAATTTCTTGAGCATGGAGAGGCCATCCGTGTCGGGGAGGAGCAAGTCCAGTAATATCAAATCCGGCTTTGAGTCTTGGGTCTCTTTGTGAAGGACCTTTAAGGCTTCTTCTGCATCAGGCACGATTTCAAGCGGGGATCTCAGATCCAAGGCTTTGGCGGCGTCCTTCATGAGTTGAATTTCGACAGGGTCATTCTCAATGAATAAGATGTGCACTTTGGAATGGAGAAACGCTTCATTATCTCTCTCCTCCCTTTCCTTCGGCTCAGGGGGCAAGGTTTCTCCTGAGGGCAGTCTTACCAGAGAAAACCAGAATTCCGTCAGCTTGCTCAGGGATTTTACGACCTGAAACCCGAAATCTTTGGTGACATAGCCATTTGCCATATTCTGGTAGGCTTTGAGGATGTCTTGAGCATAACTGGAGGTGGTCA
>CAYSOI010000166.1:0-8594 GCA_964432425.1 uncultured Opitutales bacterium
GGACCATGTGGATAATGCATGAGAAACTGTTGATGCGGGAGGTGATCACGGCTTCCTGCGAGTGGCAAAAGGAGGGATTTTCCGTCGACTTTGTGTCCTTTGGGAATTGGGGTGTTGGTGAGGTGCAGAAGGGTTGGAAAAAGGTCGGTCACATTGGCGACTTGTGGGAGGATTTTGTTGGCAGGAATCTCCAAGCGTTTCTGGTGAGTATTTTTTGAATTGGGTTTGGCCCAGGCGGCGATGAATGGAACTCGCATTCCGCCTTCGTAGTGGGCACCTTTTTTGCCACGTAAAGGAGCGGAACAGGCGACAGCATGTTGGTGGCCGAGTGGAGCATCGGAACCATTGTCCCCAAGGAAGATGACAAGGGTGTCCTCAGCCACGCCGAGTTTATCAAAATGGTCGAGCATGTCGTTGAGGGATTTGTCCATCCCTTCGATCAAGGTGGCGAACGCTTTAGCATTCTTAGGTTTTCCAGACTCTGTGTAGTTGGCTGCAAACCTTGGGTCCGATTCGAAAGGTGCATGCACGGCGTAGTGGGAAAAGTGAAGGAAAAAGGGCTGTTCGCTTTTTACAATTTCAGAGATGTGCTTTTTGGCCTCAATCGTGAGGGCTTCGGTGAGAAAGGTGTCGGAGCCGTGATACTTGTCGAGATGAGGCACGGCAGACCTTGCCCGACGAGTCCCCTTTCCGTAATTCTTTTCGGCGTAGTAACTGCCAGGTGCCCCGAAAGATGCCCCGCCTACATTGATGTCAAACCCCAGATTCAGGGGCTCGGCGCCGGCATGTTGCTCCGGCCCGAAGTGAGCCTTGCCGACATGGATGGTTTTGTAGCCCTTGGTGCGAAGAACTCCTGGCAAGGTCACATCTCCTTTTTGAAGACCTACCCAGTTCCATTGGTCTGGCCCATTGGTGCCTCGGTTGTTGCCCCAGGGATTGATCCAGTTGGTGGCACGGTGTCGAGCCGCATTCTGCCCAGTCATGATAGAGATCCGGGTAGGCGAACAAACACTCATGGCGTAGAACTGGTTGAAGCGAATTCCCTGCTTCGCCAAACGCTCCATACCGGGTGTCCGGTAGTAGTTGTTCAGAGGATATTTCTTGGGTTTGCCTTCTTTATCGGTGAGAAAAGGCACCGAGGTGTCCATCACGCCCATATCATCGATCAAAAAAACCATAATGTTGGGAAGTTTGGCAGCTGTGAGGAAGGAGCAAAAAGTGAGAAATACAACAAATGTGGAGAGCGATATTTTCATGTAGATTCTAATGGAGTGGAACAGGTTTTCCTGCCTGTTTCTTTTCACAGACAGGCATGTCTGTGTCACTCCTAATTTGATATTTCTCACACAAAGGCACGAAGATACAGAGGGGAATGAGAAAGGTCACTTGACAGGTATGTGTTCAGTCAAGTTTCATCGGGACAATGAGGATGCAGGATAGATGCCCCAAAGGGGCAAAACAGGATAGCCCAGGGTTTCAACCCTGGGATGGGTGTGGCGATAGGATTTCAGCCCTGAAGGGGCGTAACAATTGGAGTCCTCTTGGGTGTTACGCCCCTTCGGGGCTGATGGGTGTTGATGGGTTAAATACCCAGGGTTGGGACCCTAGGCTGTCCTATTACGCCCCGTTGGGGCTGGGCACGCTGAAGCGTGAACTCCAACATTGTCTGGGACAATGAGGATGCAGGAGGTCATCAATGTGGATTGGAGCAAGACACCGTTGTTGGGGGCGACGGAGTTGTTGTTGGAGAAGTTTCCGGTGGAGGCGGGGAAACCTTTGGATCTGAGTGAAGTGGTGTTGGTGACTTCGACGAATACGGGGGGGCGGCGACTTCGGGAGGCGTTGGCGTTGGAGATTCTGGAGAAGAAAGGAACGGGGTTGTTTCCGCCGGAGTTGTGGACGCCGTTTCGGTTTATCAGTCCGCAGGATTCGGGGAAATTGGGGTCGGATTTGCAATGTGTGGCATTGTGGATTCGTGTGTTGGAGTCGGTACGGTTGGAGCAGTTTTCTTCATTGTTTCCCAAGTTGCCGGAGAATCGGGGTTTTGATTGGGCCATGATGCAGGGGCAGGAAATCCATGCTTTGCGGAAAACTCTGGTGCAGGGTGGACATACGTTTGCTTCCGTAGCTGAGGTCGACTGTGGTATCGAATACGAGCAAAACCGGTGGAAAGATTTACAAAGTCTGGAACAACTTTGGCTTCAGGAAATGGCGGCCAATGATCTGACGGACCCGATTGGGAAACAGCTCGAAATGGCGGCGAACCCGACTTTGCCCAATCGTGCGAAGGAAGTGGTGTTGTTGGGAGTTTCGGACTTGGCACCGATTGTCCAGACCACGCTGGAGAAATGGCTGGAATTGGGCATTCGGGTAACGGTGGTGACGTTTGGTCCGGGTGAGGAAGAGGATGGGCTGTTTGATGAATGGGGACGGGCTTCGGAGAGTTGGTCCACAAGGGATATGCATCTTAAGATGGAGCAGCTTCATCTCTGCCTGGATGAAGAACAGGAGGCGGAACAAATCGGAAAATGGCTCGGGCAATCCAAGGATTTGGCGACCACAGGCTTGGGCGTTGCGGATGCCAACATGTTGCCAATGCTGGAAAGCGTTTGCAAAGGTCAGAAAATCAAAACTTATCTTCCGGAAGGCATTCCTGCTTCGCGTCATGGTTTGCTGGATTTGCTCAGGACGGTTTGGCGATTGATGCAGCAGATGAGTTTTCATGACGTGGAGCATCTGTTGCGGTTTCGCCTGATCAGTGATTGGTTTGAGAGAGAGTTCGAGGTCAATCGGGAGACGTTGTTTCAGCAACTGGACTTGCTCCGCCAACAACGGTTTCCAGAGACCCTGAACAGCCTGTTGGAGAATGAAAAATTTTTGCCAACCGAAGAGAAGGTTTTGCTGCCGGGCTTGCAGAGTCTGCGGGAGAAGATCTCGGACTTGAAAACGGGAACATTTTCGGAACAACTGACCCACTTTTTAGGGGACTTGTATGCAGAGGTGGAGATCACGGATACTCTGGAGAAAAGTATTCTGAGTCACCTTGCCAATGAGTTGCGAAATGGGATTGCGGAGCTGGATCTTTTGGAGTCCAAGGGGCGAAGTTTGGGATCGGTACAACAGTTTGGATTGTTGCTGGATAAACTCTCGGGAGAAAGTGTTCCATTGCCGCATGATGCCAAGGCGTTGGAGTTGCAAGGTTGGCTGGAAGTATTGTGGGAACCGGCGGAGCATTTGGTCTTGTCGGGCATGCAGGAAGGCATTGTGCCGAGTTCGATTTTGCAGGATGCGTTTTTGCCGAATTCCTTGCGGGAAACATTGGGCTTGATGACCAACGCAGATCGTCACGCCAGAGATGCCTGGCAGTTGGCAACTTTGCAGGCATCCCGACAGGTGGATGGAAGTCTGGAAATTTACCTGGCCAAGTTCAAGGAATCCGGAGAACCGATCTTGCCGTCTCGGATTCTATTGCAAGGTCTGGAGGAGCAACTACCCGACAGAGTGGAGTATTTGTTTGGGGAAGTGGAAGATGAACGGTCACGCTCTGCCTGGGAATGTCCGGAGACCCTGAAATTGCGGCCGGAAGTTCCGCAACTGAACCGTATGAGTGTGACCGCTTTTGCTCAATACCTGAAGAGTCCCCTACTCTTTGTTCTGGGTCGAAATGCCGAAGATCTGGACCCGAAAAAATCGGAGATGGATGCGGCCAATTTCGGGAGTTTGCTGCACAAGGTTTTGGAACGGTTTGCCAGAGGAGAATTCTCCCAAAGTGAAGACGAGGCGGAGATTCGGGATGCACTGCAAAAGGAACTCCGCAACTTGTGCCTCCAACGCTTTGGAGCCAAACCTGCCTTGGCCATTCGGGCACAAATTGCGGTGGCCGAAGAACGCCTGCTTCTGGCCGCAACCCAACAAGCCGAACATGCTCAGCAGGGTTGGCGAATTGTGGAGGCCGAAAAACAAATTCACCGTGAAGTCGATCCGTCCGGGCAACCCTTGTTGCAGTTCCAGGCCACGGATTCAGCCAGCTCACAAAGATGTTGGATTCCGATCAGTGGAATGGTGGATCGCATTGATTACAACGAGGACAGAAACCAGTACTGCGTCATCGATTACAAATCATCAGATGCAGGGAATTTGCCCTTCAAAACACATTTATCGAAAAGCCCAGGCCTACTCGAAAACCTGCCAGACTACGCTAAGGTGGAGATCGAAGAAAAAGAATATGGCTGGCAGGATCTACAACTTCCGTTGTATTCGTTGTGGAATCGTTGCAGACACCCAAATGCGGAAGTATTTCCCGCCTATTTCAACCTCCCCGCCACAAAGGAAAACGCAGGCATTCAACTATTCGAAGAATTGGACGATGCGTTGCTTGCATCTGCCAAAACTTGTGCGGAGGGAGTGTTGAGTGAGATTTTATTCAACCCACAAGCTACGATGGAGTTGAGAAAAAAGTCTTTGGCTCCTTTCGAGGAAGCGTTTCGAAGACTGATTTTCCATGCTCCAGAGGAAACGATTCAGAAACGATGAACCCTTTTTCGTACAACAGGCTATACGAATGGAAAGCGGCAGCAGGCGGCAGCAGTCCAAGGTCTACCGACGTAAGTTTTCTGAAAATTGACAAATTTTCTTTGGACTGCGGCAGCCTGCTGCCGCTTTTCCCCCATGCAGCCTGCTGCATGGTTCCCGTTGCACCATGATCCTCAACGAACTCATCTCCGCCTCCGCAGGAACAGGCAAAACCTATCGCCTGACCACCCGCTTTCTCTTCTGGCTTCTGCACGGAGGTGATCCCACCCGAGCCATCGCACTCACCTTTTCCAAGAAGGCCGCCGGTGAATTTCTTGATCGAATTCTGACTCGACTCAGTGAAGCCGCTGATGACCCAAAATCCTGCCACAAACTGGTGCAGGATTTTCAAAGTGCAGGTTATCCAATCCCTCCCAACGCTCCTGCCATCACTCAGCAACATTGTCTGAAAACTCTGCAGGACTTAGTCACGCAAACCCATGCCATTCGGCTCGGCACCATCGATAGTTTCTTCCACCAGATTCTCTCCACCTTTGGCAACGAATTTGGACTGCCGGGAAAGTTTCGAATGCTGGATGAGTTCTACAAAACCCAGGCACAAAATGAAGCCATCGCCCAACTGATTGCCCAATCGGGAGAGGAGTTTCTGGAGCACTACCAAACCGCTCACACCGCCAAACTTTCCAAAAACATCAATCGTACGCTCTCGAAGTGGGCACAGTCCTTCAGCTATTTATGGAGGTTGGCTCCGCACTCTGGCATTTGGGGAAATCCGGAAGCCATCTGGCAGCAAGAGGAGCCTCCCTTTCAACAACTGACTCCAGAAGCCAGGGAGGCCCATCTGCAAACGTTGCTGGCGGAACACGAATATGAGAGCGGACATACCCGGAATGCGGTCAGTTCCATGGCCAAGTTTTTTGCTTCCCAAGTCGGCAAGTCCCAAAGCGGAAACAAATTCCGGGATCACATCCTGCAACGCCTGCAAGACTTCCAGACAGGCAATGGCGATCATCCACGAGGCAAGTCCGTTTATGAACTCCCTCCCAGTGTTTCCAAAGCCTTGGGGGCACTCATGGAAGATCGAATTCGGCAGGAAATCGATCTTCGCCTGGTCCGGACGCAAGGTGTGGCCCAACTGCTTCAGCAATACGAACAGTTTTACACGCAACACATCCGCAGCAAGGGCTCCCTGACCTTTGAAGATTTCTCCTTGTTACTCGACCCCGAATCTGCCGGAACGCCCACTCTTTCGACCAAGCCGACAGATCTGCAACGCCTGCAAATGGACTTCCGTTTTGACGGCCAATTTGACCAGTGGTTTCTCGATGAATTCCAGGACACTTCCAACCCGCAATGGCGAATCCTCCAAAACCTCGCCGAAGAAACCATGGCGGACGACCAGGCCAAGGCGTTGTTTTTGGTGGGCGATCCCAAACAGGCGATTTACGGATGGCGAGGGGGCGACCATACATTGTTTGATCGCATTGAGCAAAACTACTGGTTGCCGGGGATTCACGAAGCCGAACTCTTCCGGAAGGATACCCTGGCCCACTCCTATCGCTCCACGGAGCCAGTGTTGGAACTGGTCAACCAACTCTTCTCCGACACAGCAACCTTGAGCACATTTGACCCAACCGCCGCCCAGCAATGGGAGCATGCATGGAGCCAGCACAAGCCCGCAGGGTCCATCCAAGAGAAGACGGGCATCTCACAAGTGCTGGTGGTTCGGGAAGATCCGGAAGAAGACGAAGAACATCCGGACCTGGCGGTCGCACTGGGCATTCTGGAAGAAACCCAACCGATACAAAACAACCTGCGTTGTGCCATCATCGTCCCCTCCAACAAAGACATTCGGACAACGGTCGAATACATTCGGGCTCAGGGTCCGCACGACCTCAAGGTCTCCGGTGATGCATCCTACTCCGCAGGTTACGACAACCCCTTGGCATCACTCCTCATCTCCTTGCTCAAGGCCACCATTCATCCAAAAGACACCCTTTCCCAAAGGCATTTGGCCATCAGCCCACTGGCCTCTGAAACCATCGATGCGGAAACTTCGCGTCTTTTCCCCAGTGTCCGCGAATCCATTCTACAAAACCTGCAAATTCACGGACTGGAAGTCACCATGAGTGTCTGGATTCAAAAGGTTTTGGCTCTGATCAAAGAAGAATCCTCATTCATTCAGGAACGGGCCAGGGAGTTTTTGAAAATTTGCCGGGAATATGACAAAACCGGCAGTCATGACATCGACGAATTCCTGGAATTTGCGGCCGCCTTTGAAGCCAGGGAACCCGATTCCGGTGGCTCGGTAAAAGTGATGACCGTTCACCGCTCGAAAGGTCTCACCTTCGACATGACCATTGCCATCCGGCTGGAAGGTCGGGGCTCCTTGACCAAAGCCGACACCACCAAACCCTACATTCACCTGGTCGAGGGCAAACCCCAATGGGCACTTCAACTTCCGGCCAAGGATTATTGCTATGGAGTCCCAGCCTTTCGACAAGCGTTGAAAGATTTAGAAACCTCCGCTTGCTACGAAAACCTCTGCAATTTGTACGTCGCCCTGACCCGTGCGAAGTATGGCTCCTACGTCATTCTGAAAGCTCCCGGAAAAACGACCAGAGCCGCCAATGCGTTGCTGTATCAAGCGCTGAATCCAGAGGAGTACGACTACCTGCAAAGCCGCAAAAAAGACAATCCCCTCACCAACTTGGAAAGCCTAGCCGACCATGAAGGATTGACGGCGGAGTCTGCACCGAAATGGAAGACAATAACCGATCATCTCTGGTCTTCGGATTCAGAAAAAACGTCGAAGGATTGGTACACACAAATCCCACAAGCCTCCCCTCCTCCACCGAAATCCAAACCCTCCGCGGATCAAGAAAAAATCCTGGCAGGCAAAAGCTTCCCCAAGATCACCACCAAAGCCCCCTCCACCCACGATCAGACTCTCAAAGGCGAATGGCTCTTTCCTAAATCCATCGCAAACACCGCCGCCGATTTTGGGACTGAGATCCATGCCCTGTTCGAACAGATCGAATGGTTACCCCAAGATGCCGACCCACAGACCTTTCCCCTTTCCACCGAACACACCTACGCCGAAAGTTATTTCCGGGAATGCCTCAGCCACCCCGAGCCCAAAACACTTCTGACCCAACCGGGCACCCCGACCATTGTCTGGCAGGAAAAGCGTTTCTTCCACCTGCTCAAAGACAAGAAAGGCCGCCCCGAATCCTTCTACTCCGGAGTCATCGACCGAGTCGTCCTGCACCTCGATCTTCTCGGCGAAGTCATCGCCGCCGACATCATTGATTTCAAAACGGACCGCCTGGAGGAAGATGAACTGGAAACCGCCGCGGAAAAGCACGGTGAACAGTTACAACTCTATCGAAAGATTCTGGCAGAGATTCTAGCGATTCCCGAATCCGAGATCAGTGCGAAGTTGTTGATGTGTCACTGCAAGAAGGTGGTGGAGGTATAGAACTTCCTACTTGTCGAAGCAATTGATCTGTTTAGGCTGAAAAAATGAGCATTAAGGAAATTGCGATCAATACTCTTGAAGAGTTGCCAGAAACTGCTTCTTGGGAAGATATTGAAGAGAAAATTCGTTTCATGGCAGGTGTTCAGAAATCGATGAATTCCTTAGATGCAGGGAAAGGGCTCCCCTTAGAAGAAGTCGAGGCAATGCTTGAGGAATGGTCTACAAAATAATTGTTTCCGAAGAAGCGATTTCTGACCTCCGAGATATCGTCGCTTATATTGCAAAAGACAATCCCTCAGTAGCCAAGAAGTTTGGGAGTAAATTGATCCAATCGACTAAACCGCTTTCTAACCACCCAAGGATAGGGAGGATAGTGCCGGAGTTTGATGATACAAGCATTCGGGAACTGATCTTTGGAAGTTACAGGATACCGTATCGTATTAAGGAAGAATCAAAGACTATTGAAATTCTCAGATTCTGGCATTCCTCTCAAAAGAATTTGCGAATCTGATCAAGAAGTCCCTTAAAAGCCCCATGAAACAAATACACCTTGGCATTGGATGCTTCCTATTGTTTTTCA
>CAYSOI010000167.1:0-2458 GCA_964432425.1 uncultured Opitutales bacterium
CCAGAATTTCTGCATCGGAAAGTAGTGTTTTCCCAAAAGAGTGCTAAATTGTACGCATGCGTATCATCTGGCTTCTTTTTCCCTTTTTCTTTTCAGGCTGTATGACTGGGTTTGACCCTGTCGCTTGGGAAGAACACAGACGTATCCAAAAGGAAATGAACATCAGTACAGAACTCATCCAGAGAACCGGCCAACTTCATGACGTTAACCTCAAGAGTTCTAAAGATGATTCCTATGATCACCTGCTGCTTCAGCTAAGAGCGATGGATCTCAAAAGGGGCAATCATCATCCTTATCCCCATTAAACAAACGATCCTTGAGTTTATTGGCCACCCCATCTTTGTCCTCAATCAGGTTTTCTTTTGCAGGAAAAGCTCCAGATTGGACTTCAGCGATGTATTCTTTGAAGGCGGCGATGCGTTCTTGCTGGAGGCGATCCATTTCGGCTCGGAAGTTGCGGTAGGCTTTGGCGTGTCGGGGGAGGCGTTCGTCGTAGTCGCCGAGGATGTCGTCGGAGAAGAGGAATTGGGTGTCGCAGCCGGTGCCGGAGCCGAGGGACATGAGGATCATGGGGGTTTGGGAGGCGAGGAAGGTGGCGAGTTGGTGGGGGACGACTTCGAGTTCGGCGGCGTAGGCTCCGGCGGATTCCAGGTCTTTCATGTCGTTGTAGAGTTGGTGGGCTTCTTCGGGGGTTTTTCCGATGGCTCGGTAGTTGGTCCAGGTGACGTGTCGGGGCACCATGCCTAGGTGACCCACTACAGGAATCCTTTCATTGGCCATACCTTCAATGATACGGTTGCTGGCGGAGCAATAGACGGAGCTGGCCCCGAGCTCCAGAGCTTTGAAGCCGACTCGAATGCCTTCTTCGGGAGTGGCCAGCCCGTGCGGTGTCGCTGCGGAAATGAAGCTGTCCGGGGCGGCTGCGACAATGAGCGGCAATCTTGCCTCCGCTTCCGGGGAATCGAAGCTGCAGCTCATGAGGTCCACTCCTGCTTCGGCCGCCGCGGCAGCCTCTTCCGGGGATTTGACGTGGATGTGCGTCAGGCAGCGTTGCCCTTTGAGTTTCTGGAGATCGTAAACGGTGTATTTTTTGCGAGGTCGTAGCATGAGCTACATCTCAACCATCTGGATAAGGGAATCAATATGTTTTCCGTCTGGGAATGTCTGAAGAACGTAAGCCCCCTTGCTTGGCTGCTCGGCCTATTCAGCCAATTCTAGCACGATTCAACTCACCAAGTTCTGTAAAAACCAAAAGAGGGCCTTCCAACGAGGCCCCCTTCTTAGCTATGAGTTAGAAAATCGGATTCGACTCTAACTCATTAACAATCGCAAGGCAGTGCGGTACTGTGTGTTTGCTTGGGCAAGCAGGGTCAATGAAGGCTCATGGGATACATGGTATCTGGAAAATTGGGAGGCGTCTTTTCTCGCATCCATATCCAAAGCACTGTACACCGCTTCCTTATTTAACCGGCCAAGAGCCGCATTACGCACAAGCACTGATGAAGGGGATCGATCAGAGTTGCTTAATGCAAGGGGATCAGGTTTTGCCTGAACTCTCCTGACGGGGCTGCTTGCTGAGGCAAGGAAGAGACCTTTATTGGGAACGAAAGGTACGCTTGATATTGAACGACCTGCAGAGTCCAACGGGTGAGGCGTCTTCAGTGGCTTGGCACTGGCACCATGGCCCTGGTCCTGCATATCGGTCAAGTATTGCTCAAAGAGATACTCTGGCTCCTGACGGGGAGCAGAATCATGCCTTTGAATGAATGCACTGCCTGGATTGCGAACTCTCTTCATTGATGGTCTTTGACCATGCGAAGAGGCCGGATGGGAAAGTAGGGATTCAGAACGTTCACGAGTCCTTACTTTACTGCTTATTACTAGTGCCATTTTTATCTTCCTTGACTGGGTAATCTGCAACTTCCTGTTGCATGGACCGGTTTTTCATGGGCCGGCAACCGAATCCAGCTTTGCAGCTGAAATTGGATTCACGCTGATGAAATTATCAGAACCAAAATTTGCCTTGTTGGGGTGCAAAATTAAGGTGTTTTCGCGAAGCCTGGTCCAATTTGGAAATAAAGGTGGGAAGCCCGACTCGGGCACTAGAAACCCGAGCAGGCTTCCCGTGACTCCTCTATCTTCTCCGTATATCTACGTTATTGGAAAAGGCTTTTCGCGAACCTTCTTACTGCAGTAGTAACTGCAATGCAGTCCGGGAGGTATTGTTCGCCTGGGCCAACATGGAGCTGCTGGCCTGCATCAGAATATTCTTGCTGGCGAAGTTGGAGGATTCTTCCGCAATATCCACGTCAATGATACGGCTACGGGCCGCCTCCATATTGGACTTGGAGATGCTGGCCTGGTCATAGGCGTAATTGAGGCGTGACTGCAAGGCACCATTCTTGGCTCGGGCATTGGCCAAATTCTGCAAATCCGACAGAATGCCATCCATCGTCAA
>CAYSOI010000167.1:2558-8520 GCA_964432425.1 uncultured Opitutales bacterium
GAAGTCTCCAAACAAGGAACGACCATTGAACTTCTCATTCTGGAGCTGCTCCAATTGTTCTCTTAACACTTGGTACTCTTCGTTGTAGTTCTGGATATCCTGAGAGTTCTTGGTCGCATCCTGAGACATTGCCTTCAGTTCGGCAATCCGACTGACGACATTGGTCGCTGTTTGAAGGACACCATCCTGGGTCTGCAATAACGAAATTGCATTCTGGATCGTGTTCTTAGCGACACCGCCGCGACTGATCGCTGCTCTCATTTTCAACTGTACTGCCATACCTCCAGCATCATCGTAAGGATTTACGATCCGCTGTCCGCTGGACAAACGATTCAGACTCTGCACGAGCCCGTCGTTGTTCTTTTCTACTTGTCGCGCAGCAAACGCTGCAGCGAAGTTTGTACTTATTACTAGTCCCATTTTATCTTCCTTGATTGGGGGGTTATTATATTAATGTAACTTCCTGTTACTTGAATCGGCTAAAACTAACCGATAACTTATACTTCTGTATCTATTTTTATTATAGCTTTATTATCCTAACATAATTTAATGATGGTCCTTTCTACATAATTACAATATTCATTTCTATAAATTTTTTCTACCACACCCATGTGGGGCATGCACCCCCCTAAGACTAACAAGCAAACCTGCACCTTCGGAGCTACCGCACATATTCTTCTATTTAATACATTTAAAAATTAATTAAGCAAAGACACCATGACACACTTCATACTCCACCAATACAGCCTCAGTTTCAAGTTGTCGAAAGGTCGAACAATGTCGCCCAAGAACTGCACTCATGGAGAGTCGATGCATCATCTCCACTCAAATTAAATCATTCAATAATAACTCGTCATTTCTACATTACTAAAACCTCCTAATTAACACATTTTATAAATCTTTAAATAAATCAAAATTAAATACCTACCACCAAATACCCAATCTTACCTCAACCCTCCTTAACCCCCATAAACCTAGTAACAATAAACCCATGGAATCGCTCTTCATAAGACTGACTCCGCTCATTGTTCCCTGCTCCACATCTGGTGCAGAGCAGGGAACAAACCATGAATCGTACTTTCATGATAGAAAAGCGGGAATCTCAGCCTTTCCTTTATGCGGAGAGCAGACGCAGTGCGACCTGAGAGGTGGCATTGGCCTGGGAAAGGACCGATGCACCGGCTTGGGTCAGAATATTGAGTCGGGCAAAGTTGGTAGACTCTTCTGCGATATCCACATCAATGATACGGCTACGGGCTGCTTCCATATTGGTCTTATGGATACTGGCTTGGTCATAGGCATAGTTCAAACGTGACTGTAGCGCTCCATTTTCAGCACGGGCATTTGCCAGCTTCTGCAGGTCAGAGAGGATGCCACTCATGGTTAAATTGGAATCGGCAATTCCTCCAGAGGTCAGTGATGCAACACTGCCCGTAAAAGACTGATCAATGGTATGAGTGACCAAGGCGGTCTCATCTGTCCCTACGCTAGTTCCTGCACTGGCATCGGCAAGGTTTACACCAGAGATCAGAACGGAGGAGTTCGAGGCGCTGTCTCCCTGCTCTGTGGTAAATACCCTAAATACCCCATCTTGAGTTGGATCCGTAATGGTTGAGGTATTGAGGTCTGCAAACATCGTTACGCTGTTGAACTTTTCGTCTTGCAGGGTGATCAACTGCTGACGCAATTCCTGATATTCTTCATTGTAGTTTTGAAGATCTCCGGAATTCTTGGTCGGATCATTGGTCATCGCCTTCAATTCTGCGATACGATCGACCAGAGAAACTGCGGTCTGCAAGACTCCATCCTGGGTCTGCAGAAGCGAAATTGCATTCTGGATGTTGTTCTTGGTCGCTCTCCCACGATTGATCGCGGCTCTCATTTTGAGCTGTACGGACATGCCGCCCGCATCATCGGTAGGGCGGTTAATACGATGGCCGCTGGACAGTTTGTTCAGACTGTTAGTCAGGGCGTCGTGATTTTTCTCCAGATTGCGGGCTGCAAAGGCGGCCGCAAAGTTTGTGCTGATGGTTAGTGCCATTTTTATCTTCCTTGATTGTAGTGTTTAGCAACCTCCTTGTTGCATATGCCTGATTTTACCAAGGTTCAGGAACCTTTTTTGTACATACATAAAAGTATGCAAAAAATCGAAAATTCTATATTTGAAAAATGAAGTCCTGTTCAGGCTGTTAAAGGTAAAGCACCTTAGGAATTGTATTTCCAGTAAGCAGGAAGAGATCACCTGATCCCTTAAGATCTGATTTCTTCTTCGGCTTCCCTGTCGCTGGAATTTCTACATCAGCGACCCGGAAATACAAACAGCCAAAACCCTGTCGGCTTTGGCTAAAAAATATTTAAACTCCTGAACATATAATCCTCCTTGATTAACTTGTTAATGTATCTATCGGCATCCTTGCCTTTTTACTATCTTCGCCAAACAAACTGGAACATCATGGACGCCATGTCAAGGGGTTTTTGAAAAATTTTCCAAGTTTGTGGAATTATCCTTAACGCCATCCGTGAAAATCACAGTTTTTAGGCTTAGACAGGCCAGAACTCTCCTCTAGTGCGTCAAGGAAGGCTTGATCTGTCGATCTCTGAAAAGGATTCAAAGAAACTGCGTCGTCGAGAACCGGGGTTAAACCCTTGGAGCGAAGGGATACAGAAAGATGTCTCAGTGCTGAAGCTAATCGAAACGATGCTCAAACGGAGAGTCCTTGATGAAATCATCCATCTACTGGAGATCCGGATCTGGGAAAACCACAGGTTCCGCTCAGAGGGGTATACACCAATGTGCCCCCCTCCCCTATCTGGAGCCGTTCAAATGGCCCTTTTCTCGTAGCATGGTCTTTCAAGCGGTGTCTGCCATTTTCCTTAACTGGCCTTGGCGACTTTCTCGTCTTCGCATTCGGCGAGGAAGCGGACGAGGTGTTCACGGTATTGGTAGTAGCGGGTTTCTGTCAGAATTTGTTCGCGGTCTCTGGGGCGGGTGAAGTGAATATCGAGAATGTCTCCGACTTTGGCTCCGGGGCCGTTGGTCATCATGACGACCCGGTCGGAGAGGTAGATGGCTTCGTCGACGTCGTGGGTGATGATGACGGTGGTGATTTTTTCCCGATTGAGAATATTGAGGATGACGTCCTGGAGTTCCATACGGGTGAGAGAGTCGAGGCGTCCGAAGGGTTCATCGAGTAAGAGCACTTTGGGTTTGAGGGCGATGGCTCTGGCGATGCCAACCCGTTGCTGCATGCCGCCGGACATTTCCCTTGGGTATTTGTGCATGGAGTCTGCCAGGCCGACTACTCCGAGGGCGTATTCGACCACTTGCTCCTGCTCCCTTTTGGTGGCTTTGGGGTAGACGTTTTTGACTCCGAGCAGGACGTTTTTGTAGGCGGTCATCCATGGGAGCAGGCAGGGTGCCTGAAAGACGACGGCCCGGTCGGGGCCGGAGTTTACAATTTCGTGGCCTTCCAGCAATATTCCACCGGAGGTGATTGGGTTGAGACCAGCAATCATCGTCAGAACGGTCGATTTTCCACAACCGGAGTGCCCGATGATGGAGATCATTTCTCCTTTTTGGATTTTAAGGTCAAATCCATCCACCACGGCAATGTCATCGCCGTAGGGGTTTGGGTAAGCCTTTACGAGTTGGCTCAATTCCAGATAGTGGTCATCTGAGTACATTTGTTGAGCGATTGGTAATTCAGGTTTTTCCAGTATTTTGTTCATGAAGGGATATAAGATTCGGGTTGAGCAAAAGAATCAGGCGTATGTGAAGTCCAGGGGTTGAAGGTTGGGCATTTCCCAGGTATCCAGGACTTCGCCGGTGGATTCGGGATTCATGGAGAGCATGAATTGAGTGATGTCATGCCGGAGTTCTTTGAAGTCTGGATTTTTGTTAATTTCAGTGCGATCTCTGGGGCGTTCGATATTGACCGGAAAGGGTTCGGCCAACGTGGCGGCCGGGCCTTTGGTCAGGGGGACAATTTTGTCTGCCATGAGCAAGGCTTCATCGACATCATTGGTAATCATGACCACGGTTTTGCGGTCCTGCTCCCAGATTCTTGTAATTTCGTCCTGGAGGTTGGCCCGGGTAATGGCATCCAGGGCACTGAGGGGTTCGTCCAGCAGCAGGACATTGGGTCGGGTTGCCAGAGTTCTGGCCAGGGAGACCCGTTGACGCATGCCGCCGGAAAGTTCTGAGGGTCTTTTCTCTCTGGCCGGCGTCAGATTCACCATTTCAATGTAGTGCTCGATATGGTCTTTTCTCTCTTTGGGTGTCAGCTTCGGGAACACTTGTTTCACTGCCAGCTCGATGTTTCCAAACACGGTGAGCCAGGGGAGCAGAGAGTAGTTCTGGAACATGATCCCACGCTCGGGTCTGGGGCCATCCATTTCACGGTTTTTGTAAAATGCGTAACCTTCATCGGGTGTTTGCAGACCGGCCATCAGGGAGATCAAGGTACTTTTCCCGCTTCCGGAAAACCCAATAATGGCGAGAAACTCATTCTCTTCGATTTTGAGGCTGACGTCCTTGAGTACTTCCGTTCTGGCCGAGGCCGGGCCAAAGCCGACGGAGACCTTTTGCAATTCGATGACGGGTCTTGGAATAAACTCTTTCATATCGCTTACACGGTGGCGTTGTTGTCTTCAAAGGAGACGAGTCGCTGGAAGATGATCATGATGCGATCGAGGATCAGTCCGATGATGCCGACCACAAAGACCACCACGACCATCTTGGCAAAGGAGTCGGATGCTCCGTTGTTGAACTGGTCCCAGACAAACTTTCCGATGCCTTCCGAAGAGGACAGAAGTTCAGCCGCAATGAGCACCATCCATCCTACTCCAAGGGAGATTCTCAGCCCGACAAACATGAGTGGCAGGGCGGAGGGGATGATGATTTTGAAGAGTCGGCTGGTGAAATTCAGCCGCAGTACTCTGGCGACGTTGATGTGGTCGCGTTCGATGGAAGCCACTCCAAGGGCCGTGTTGACTAATGTTGGCCAAAGTGAGCACAGGGCAACCGTAATGGCCGAGGCGATAAAGGCGGGGTTGATTTTGTATTCTCCGAGCAGCGGGAGATCCCAAAGCCATAGGATGAAACCATTGGATTCCGGGTCCTGAATAAAGCCTCCCACAATGATCAGAGCGATGGGGAGCCAGACTATCGGCGAGACTGGCTTGAAGATGGCAATGAATGGAGTCATGGCCGCCATGAAAGTCCCCGAAAGGCCACACAGAATGCCGATCGGAATGGCGATGACCGAACCAATCAAAAATCCTGTGAAGACACACAGCAGGCTTCGTTTTACCTGATAAAAGAGGGTGGCAGGCTTGGCATATTCCGAAGTTTCCAACCGAGAGATCTTCTCCTCACTTCGGACTATTTTTTTGGCCGTACGAACGGCACTTGTGCCTGTCTGTGTCAGGAGTGTGGCTTTGTATTCTTCGATCTTTTCCTTCTCCTCGGCGATTTTGTTCTGCTTGTTGTCATCGCCGAGATGTTCCAGGAGTTTGCGGAGGTACAATTGTTCTTCGGCAAGGAAGGTCTGAGTCGCCAGGGCTTCCGCCACTTTTTTATTTTTCTCCCCTTCAATCTGAGAGATCTGGTCCTTGATCAACTGTAGCTGCAGTTTCTCTTCTTCTTCGAGGGCATCATACTTTCGGTAGAGGGCCAGGAGTTCCTCATAATTCTGACTCTTCCCGGTTTCCAGAGCGGCCGCTTTTTCCTGAAGGTCGGTTTCCCGTTGTTTCTCTGCTTCTTTATTTTTCGTCTTCCGTTCGTCGTACTTTTGGTAGAGAGGGGCGGTTCGAGTCTGGACGGACTTTTCATGTTTCTCCTTCAGGCGGCTGACCGTCGCGTTGGCTTCTTCCATTTTGGTGGAGATTTCTTCCAGCCGCTTTTGGGTGTGCCCGATTTTTTCCTGGAGACTTTTTCCGCTCATTGCGTAGGCAGTTTCCT
>CAYSOI010000168.1:0-8445 GCA_964432425.1 uncultured Opitutales bacterium
CCCCTTTGGCTGCTTGATGAGTAAAGCACTTCTCTAAAATAGAAAAAGCGGGCAAGGAATACTTACCCGCTTTTCAAAAAAAAGTTGTAAGGTTTTATCGATCCGACTGCCGACGGTCACCGGTTGCGACACCATCACGGGAAGGGGGACGTCTTGTATTGATTCGAACACCAGTGCCAGAAGCAGTAATGGTAGGTTGAAGAGCTTCGCGGATTTGACGCTGAATGTTTTTCAAATCCTGGTGTAATTTCTGTTGATCTTCGCGAAAGGCATCCAGCAGCTCTTTACGTTGTTCCCGAGTCGCAGTTTGGAGCTGAGTTTTCAGCTCTTTGGTACTCTCCGCAACAGCTTTATTGATTTCACCGTGCTGCTTACGAAGGAGCTCCACTTTTGTTTTGATTTCGGTGGAAATCTGAGGTTTGGCAGGTCGCTCAGGCCGAGCTTCCTTCAAGCCTGTCTTGATCTCCCGGGCCAATTCCTTTTGAGCTTGAAGGCGAGTCAGGTTGTCCGCTTCAAACTTTTTGGTAATTTCACGGATCTTCTCTCGAGTGGGCTTTTTCAATTCCTTGATAAGGGCCTTCAATTCATTACGAAGAGAATCGTGCTCCTCTTTGTAGTTGGATAGCTTGTCCTTCAAGTCACTGGTCAATTCGGTACGAGCTGGACGTTCCCGACGCTCGGGAGCAGTGGCATCTGAATCACCACCAGGAGGAGGCGGTAGAGTTGGTTGGCTGAACGCGGGAGAACTCCAACCGATAAAAGCCGAGAGTAGCAGGATGAATGTGGTCTTCTTCATGGGGAAACCTTAGATAAGAGTAGTGGGTAGAATAGAAACTAAGTTACAAACAACGTTGCAGATCTTATGCCAAGGTTCAAGCCTCGATTCAATTTCCTGCCCAAGCCCTTATCTATGGGGCCTGAGGCATATCAGTCCTCATCTTATTCGAGAAGACTCTTGTGGGATTATTTCCCAATTGAGGAATAATTCACATTCCTGCTGGGGAATATTCTCCACCTTGAAAAAGCAAAACGGCGGGCATTGCTGCCCGCCGCTTAAAAGTATAGGTATAGAATCAACCAGTGTCTTGCATATATGATGCCAAAAGTAGTTCTGTTGATGTTTTCATAGGAGTTTCCTTTCATTTTCAGGGGTTTTCCCCTATGGTGAGAAGGTTACATGATCTAATGTCGTTGCAGAAAATTCTCCAATTGAGAAATATTCTGCATACATTGTGGGAAATTATCCCCAAGAGGGTTCCTGCTGAAGGAAACTTGGTAGCTCCAAACCCGCTTGTCTCACAGAATTTACTATGGAACATGATGTGAGCCATGTGGGTTTACCGGTCACGACTTCTCCGTACATCAGTCTTCTGGATGTCTTGACGCGAAGGAGGCCGACGGGTTTCAGAGCGAATGGAAGCCCCTTGGCTAGAGGCATTGGAATGAAAAGTTTCACGAATTTGGCGCTGAACACTTTTTAGATCCTCGTGAAGCTTTTTCTGGTCTTCCCGGAAAGAATCCAGCAGTTCTTTACGCTCTTCCAAGGAAGCGGTCGCTAGCTGAGCTTTGAGTTCCCGTTTCCCAGCCAAAACCAATTCTTCAATCGTTTTGTGCTTCTCTCTAAGCGTCTTCATTTTATCACTGATCTCCTTTGGCACAGAGGGCTTTTCCGGACGGCTGGGCCTTGCGGACTGAAGGCTATCTTTGATCTGCGTAGCCAATTGTTTTTGTGCCTCCAGCCGATCCTCATTATCACGCTGAAATGCCTGAGTGATCTTGCGAATTTCTTCCCGAGTGGGCTTTTTTAAGTTTTTTAACTTCGCCTTCAACTCTTGGCGAAGTGCTTCATTTTCTTTTTTGTAAGACGCCAGTTGATCTTTTAACTCCGTCGATAACTCAGGTCGAGAAGGTCTGCTGCCCTGACTTAAATCTGGTTTAGAAGGAGCAGGAATGGGCTTTGTGCCAAAATGAGGACGATCCACTTCCTTCTCCGGACGCTCTTTACCCGCAGGCGTCCCGGGAGCACTTTGCCTGCGATCATCAATCTGGTCCCGATCTGTATCAATAAAGTCGGCTGTCTTCGGACCAGGGATCACAAAACCGTCATCATCCAACCACAAACCATATTCTCCTCGGTTCTTCTGCGGCTTTTCTGGTCGGTCAGGTTTGTCAGTTTTCTGGGCAATGACGGATAGGCTCAAACTACAGGAGAGAATGGCTGCCAGGATCAGTTGGGTAGTCTTCATTGTTCGTTGGATTCAGGGGATTGAATAGAATGTTATAATAGAACAGTTGCATATCCTGTGCCAACCTAAACTTTGCCGACATTGGCCACTGATCCCCGACAACATCAGGCGTTGAGCAGTAAGGGAACCCACCCTTTTTTCGCAACACTCTCGACATTGTGGATTATTCAACACCGACATGGGAAATATTCCCCAGCATCGGTTTTCCCACATAAAATAAAAAACGGCGGATAACTGGTATCCGCCGTTTTCAAGTATAGGAAATAGGATCGCCTTAGGTTTTGCAAATTCCATGCCAAGTCTGTAAGAGGTCAAATTATCCCTTTTCAGCCTTGGAAGTATCAGGCATATTTCATTATGGATCGTCTCCAACAGATTCTGCAAAGCTGTGGGAATATTCCCAATTGAGAATTATTCTACAACCCTGATGGGAAATAGCTCCCAATTCCAAAAATAAAAACGGCGGGCAAAACTGCCCGCCGCTTTATAGGAATAGAACGGTATGTAGGGTATGAAAAATTAACGCTCGGATGGGCGGCGCTCACCTTTGCGGGAAACATCCTTTCCTGGACGTTTTTCACGAAGTGCAGGACGATTGCCCTGAGCTCCAACGGTTTCACGAATTTCCTGACGCAAGGCTTTGAGTTCATCCTGAAGAGCTTTCTGTTCGGTACGGAATTCTTCGTGCAAGGCTTTACGCTCTTCTTCTGAGGCATCGGCAAGAGCTTCGCGGAGGGCCTTTTTGCTTTCTGCCATCTTTTGGATCAAAGCCTTGTGTTGCTCATGAAGTGCCTTGGCTTCTTCTGAAAGTTCAGGTTTTTCTGGGCGTTCTGGGCGAAGCTCCTTCAGGGCATCCTTGATTTCCTTACCAAGCTCTTTTTGTGCATCAAAACGATCCTTGTTTTCTTCACGGAAAGTATCCATGGCAGATTTGATGTCTTCGCGGGTTGGATCTTCCAGACCCTGAATGACTTCTTTCAGCGCTTCGCGAAGGGCTTTGCTTTCTGCTTTGAAAGCATCAATTTTGGATTTTAATTCGTCTGGAATTTCTGGTCTTTCAGGACGGTCGCCTTCGCCAGGCTTATCTCCTCCGGGGCGTCCGGGTTTAAGGATGGGGCGACCAGGGCGGCGCTTCTTACCTTCTTCTGTGTCCTCACCTTCAGGAGCCTCTACTTCCGGAGCTTCGGGGACGCCAATCGAGGGTTCATCAACTTCCTGTGCTTGAGTGGAAAGACCAAAAAGTCCAAAGCCTACGAGAATCAGTACGTATAATTTATTCATTTTTTTATAACCTATTTTTTGGATTAAGGGTTTATGGGTGAGAACGTTTATCTCTTACGCAATCGACGTGCCAACTTTTAAAATTTTTCGTCAACCCGCTCTATCAAAGGGATTAAGAGATGCAATCATTCTAAACTTAGACTGGGGGAAAATTGGAAATAGCTGCCATTTGGAAAATACTCCCCGAAAGTTTTGGGAAATATTCCCCAAGACTTACTCCCCCTGCTTTTTAAGGCGATATCGGATAAAATCTCTGGGCACACCAAGAAGCCGTGAAGCTCCAGAGACGTTGCCATTGGCCTGGTCCAAGGCCTTTTTAATCAGCCTCACAATAGCATCCTCCATGGCAAAGCCTCCATCATCAGGAAACTCCCAACTTTCATTCAGCCAATCGTCCGCCGGGACAGTGACATTGCTTGCTGGTGCAGGACTTGCCCCTCCCGCAGAAAGGTTCTGAAAATCCAGCGAATCTCCATCCGCAAGTACGACAGCTCGTTCCAATTCATGGGCAAGCTCTCTGACATTTCCGGGCCAATCGTAGAGTTTAAGCTGCTCCCTCCCTTTTGGAGAAATTTCCAGATTATTGAGGCGGTATCGCTTACGAATGCCTTTCAAAAGAAACTCTGCCATCTCGGGAACATCTCCTAAACGGTCTCGAAGCGGAGGGATTTGAATTCGTAAAAGATCCAAGCGATGATAAAGATCCTGACGGAAGATGCCTTCCTGAATGGCAGCCTGTAAATCCATGTTGGTCGCGGCAAGAAGCCGGACATCTACCTTGATCTCCTTATTGCCACCGACTCTCCGGATCACCCCGGATTCCAGTGCTGTCAGAATTTTTGCCTGAATGCTCAGGGACAGACTTGGGATCTCATCGAGAAACAACGTGCCTCCAGAGGCAGCTTCAAACAGCCCCATTCTGGATGTTCGTGCATCGGTAAAAGCTCCCCGTTCATGACCAAAGAGTTCACTCTCTGCCAGGTTTTCCGGTACCGCCGAGCAGTTCAACTCAACAAAGGCTTCCTTAGCCCGAGGACCACCTTCATGAATGATCTTGGCGAGAGTACTCTTGCCCGTCCCCGTCTCCCCTTCCAGCAACACCGGCGGCAAACGATCCTTTAGCCGATAGTCCGCTTCGAAGATTTTCTCCAATTGCTTTTCAAGGTGTGCCAGTCCCTCTCCGAAGAAGAAAGTTCGGGAATCCTTTTCCAAGCGTTTTCTGTGTTGCTCCAGCCGATCCGCCTGGCGGGCCTTCTTACAAGCCCCGAGAATCAAGGGTAACTCTCCCGTATCAAAAGGTTTGGAGAGATAATCTGCAGCACCCAGCCGCATCGCTTCCACCGCCATTTCCACTCCACCTTCAGCCGTCATCACCACAACCGCTGTATCTGGAGCAAAGTCGCCATTACGAAGTAAATCAATCCCCAGACCATCAGGAAGATGGATATCAATCATGGCAAAATCAAAGTCCATGGATTCAAGGCAGTTCTTCGCTTCCTCCACGCCTCCCACAGCTGTAACTTCCGCTCCTTCGGCCTCCAACTTTGCAGCCAGACGCTTACGAAGCATCAATTCATCTTCAACAATCAGAATTTCAGAGGAAGCCAGGGGAGACTTTGTTGCAGCCATGGTTAAATGGGACTAGAGGAATTGCGCCACAAGCCAAGGAAAAACGGGAACTGCAGATCAGGTATTTCAATCAAACACCCACTCCTGAGCCGTAGCATCATAGTGTAATGTCTGGTCAGCAGTTGATACAAAATACCACCAGGACTGTGTTCCTGCATTGTAACACCATGGATAAAGCTCTGCCGAACTCCAAAGCCATCCATGCCCATTCGTCAACCGCCACATCCAAAAACCATCCAAGTCAGCTTCTTCACCATGCACATATACCCAGCCCAGTTCTTTATGAAATACCCATGGGTAATTCTCTGTGAAGATCTCCCCAAAATTTCCCAAGTCATGCCAATAGGTATTGCCAATCTTGTTGATCTCAAGAAATACAGCATTGAAAAGAAAGGCCCAATCCTCTCCTTCAGCAATCAGAGGCCCGTCACCCAAGCCTTCTTCCACAACTTCAATTTCTGATAAAGGCAATTCTGTCCAGGTAGATGTGGTCTTGGACTGCCTGGAGCGATCGATGGATTTGGGTGAAGGAACATTTCCTGTCGATACTTCTACAAATTCCACTCCATATTGACCGACAGGATACCAAAACCCAGCACCCGGTTCATACACCGCAGAGGATAGATGCATCCTATATCGCACTCCACCAGGCAGAACTGACCATTCAGGTTCCGCACCGGCCTCCTGAATGTTCACCCACTGGAGGAAATTTCCGTTTTGGGCAAAGAGGTGATCGCCCTCCGTTTTGAAATCACGGGCAGATTCGCCGGAAAAATCCCATCTTCCCAGCTCTTCCAACCTCCATTCATCATTGAGAACATACCGGGTAATCGGCTTCGTCTCAGGTTTGATCACTCTGGCGTCATAATACCAGGAATAGTTGTTTTCTTGAATAAAAAGGGAGTCCTCATTCCATCTGAGAGTCGGATTCTCCAACTCAGAAAAAGTATCTTCAAATAAATAAAGACCAGCACCGTCAAAGTATCCAGCCTGGTGATGCGCTGGTGAGTTCCACTCAGGAGCGATCCTCGCATCTGCCGCATAAAGATAAGGTCCCCAATAACCATAAATATTTTCCAGCAAGAGGGTGGCACCATCTTCAGTCGGGTGAAAAGCAGCCACTGGCTTTAATCCGGTAGGAATATCAGGTTCAGCAATCAGAGCAGGGCGAACAGGATCAATATAATCGTAAACATCCATCTGGTTTACCTCTCCGACAGATTTTACCGAGAACAACCACCGGCCTCCGGCAAAAACCGGAGGATAGGACCTCGGGTAGTACCAACTATTCGTATTCGCTAAACTTTCTACTCTCCAGACATCGGATAAAACCTCTGCACTTCCGTCCTGCTTCAATTCCAAAGCGAGAAACCGACTCATGAGTTTTTGGGTTTCTTCCTTTGTGCCATCAGAGGCGGATTGAATGCCCCTACCAAATACCCAGATCCCCAACCAATCCTCTCCTGTATTAAAGAAATCCAGATTATAAAAATGCTCCAACTGGTCTCCCAATGAGAAAAGGATTGGATCATGGAGAGTGAGAGAACCATCTGCTGCAATATCTACAATTACTATGCTGAAGGTGGTGTAAGCAGTACCATAGTAAGGAGCAAAGCTAGCAGTGTCTGTCGCATCATCCTGGTCGCCATGTCGCGTCAAACCTACCCATCTGGTTGCATTGTTGACCAATGTTGAAGTGAGCAATTCCCCTTCCGGCAAAGTTAACTCGTGGAGCAGGATATCTGGATCCTCCTTTTCAACAATACGTAGCACGGAATCTTTACGTCCCCAGTAATAAGACGGGACTCCTTTTTGTTCTTCCAAAAGGAAATCACCATCAAGTAAATGCACTTTATTGACGGGCCAGGCGAGTTGATGACGTGCAAGGACTTCGGCTTTATCATTTGTCTGGTAATTTGCCACAACCAACTCTTCGCCTGATATCGAGATCATGTGATCTCCGATCACCGTTGCTCTTCGTGGACGGATCTCATGGGATACCTCAGCAGACTTTTCCAAGGTATCGCCCTGGATTTGGATGCTCTGCACAGCAGAAAGGGATGCACTCTGATACGGAATCAGAATCAAATCCTGGTCTGGAAGATAGCCCACCGCCTTTTCATCCCAGTTTGCCTCACTGTAGGAATACTCCCCTTCTTCACCCAAATAGACTCTCGAAAGCATATCCGGTGCAGCCGGATCTGAAACATCAAAAAGCGAAACGGCGACTTGCCATTCCTCCAACCCAACTGAAATCAGCCGATCTCCCCGTGGAATTAAATAGGTAGACCATCCCGGGATTTCCAACTCTCCAAACACTTGAAGATTCGATGGATCCTCTAAATCGACCACAAATAGGGGGTCAATTTGGCGAAAAGTGACGACATACAGCTTATCCTGATCAAAACGGGTCGCATGGAGTGTCTCGTCTTTGGCAAGTTGAATGGAATCCAACTTCTGGGCCTGGGGAGTGCGATCATCAGGCAGTGGGAAATTCTCAATAAGAGTATGCCTGGACCACCAGCTGCTTGTGTCATCGTAGGCTTGGCTAACCACAGTCAACACCCCTTCCCGTACCCTCATTTTGAATTTATCTTTAATCCAGCCACCACAATTGACGGTTGCAACAAATTCAGGGATTCCAGAACCCTCAAAAGAAAAAACATCAATCAAATCCTTGCTCCAACTGTCACCCGAGTCCCGCACAACCAAAAAGTGTGAACCGCCTGCGGAAACTACTCTGGCTCGGCTATCCAAACCCCGTTCTTCAACGACAACAGGTTCAGCAGGAAAAGTCAGATCAATGGTGGTTAAATAAGAAGGGAAAAAATCCTCCGCATCTTCCGCAAGACCACTGTCTTCAAGAAACACCGCATCTTCCCACCACAAACGACCGGGCCACCTCCACCAGTTCGGGTAACTGGCATTGGTTACAGCAAACAATTTTCTCCCCACCAAGCGGGTCTCCAGCATTGTACCTGACAAAGGTGTCTTGGACACAACTTTTGCTTCTCCATCCCCCCAATCCACAACAACAATTTCTGAATTGGAATTATCGACACTGTCACCGGGTACCAATCCATCAGGATAACGGGATTCCCTGAGTAATAGCACCACACTCAAGTCATCCAGCACATACATCTGCTCTCCTAGTGCTGGCATTCTGAGGTAGGCGATTTGTTCCGGTTGAACAGGATCCTTAATGTCAAAAATCTGCAAACCCCGGTATTGATTAAAAAAATAAAGATAATTGCCCTCCACCTTCCAAATATCAGATTCAATGACCTCA
>CAYSOI010000169.1:0-3001 GCA_964432425.1 uncultured Opitutales bacterium
AACATGATTGGCCAGTAAATGGCGTGAGCCGGGACAAGAATGTCCTTCCCGATAATGTGGCGATCCACCGGCCAGTTCTTTTCAAAACCATCCTCTCCGTATCCGATGGCCGAGATGTAGTTTACCAAAGCGTCAAACCAGACATAGGTGACATACTCATCATCAAACGGCAATTCGATGCCCCATTCCAGACGTTCCTTCGGGCGGGAGATGCAAAGGTCGTTGAGATCTTCCTTCAAAAACTCCAGAACCTGCTTCGTGCGATAGCTCGGAAAGATGACCTCCACATCCGATTTCAACCAATCAATGAGCCAGTCCTGATAGTTGCTGAGTTTGAAGAAGTAATTCTCCTCCGTGATCTGCGTGACTTCGCCAAAGATCTCCGGCCATTTGCCATCCACCATGTCCTTCTCCTGCACAAACTGCTCCTGACGGACGCTGTAGAAGCCAGTGTACTTGGCCTTGTAGATTTCTCCCTTGTCGTAGAGATCCTGCAATATCTTTTGCACAATCACCTTGTGCCGTGGCTCGGTTGTGCGGATGTAGTCATTGTTGGAAATGTTCAGGTTTCCACACATTTCGATGAACTCTTTGGCAATGTTGTCGCAAAGCTTCTGCGGCTCAATGTCCATGGCCCGGGCGCTTTGCTGGACCTTCTGGCCATGCTCATCCAGGCCGGTCAGAAAGTGGACATCCTTGCCCTGAAGACGACTGGTTCGGGCCAGAACATCCGCCAGCACCTTCTCATAGGCATGCCCAAGGTGGGGAGAACCATTGGCGTAATCAATCGCTGTAGTGATGTAGAAATTTTTCATAAAAATTGGGGGCGGCAAATGTTTATGCTTTGGCCAATTGAGCAACCTCTTTTGCAAAATAAGTCAAAATCATGTCGGCCCCGGCACGTTTGATGGCCAACAGAGATTCATCCCGGCACTTTGCCAGGTCGAGCCAACCTTTTTCTGCCGCCGCATGAATTTGTGCATATTCACCGGAGACCTGATAGGCCGCAACCGGAAGCGCCGTATTATCCCGAACATCCCGAATGATGTCGAGGTAAGGCCCCGCAGGCTTGACCATCAGAATGTCCGCACCTTCGGCTTCGTCCAATTCCGTTTCTCGAAGGGCTTCCTTGCGGTTTCCAGGGTCCAGTTGATAAGTCCGTTTGTCCAAATGATGCGTCCCCGCCGCCGAAGCACTTCCGACAGCATCCCGAAATGGACCATAATACGCCGAAGCAAATTTCGCCGAGTAGGCCAGAATGCCGGTGTGAGTGTAACCTTCATCATCCAACAACTCCCGAATTTCCCCAACCCGTCCATCCATCATATCCGAAGGTGCCACAAGATCGACCCCGGCTTCTGCCTGCAAAACCGCCATCTTCGCCAGCACCTCCACCGTCTCATCATTGAGCACCTCACTCCCATCCTCCGAAAGCAAACCATCATGGCCATGCGTTGTGTAAGGATCCAACGCCACATCCGTAATCACCACCAATCCCGGTACCGCCTCCTTGATCGCCCGAACGGCTCGCAACACCAACGTATCCGGATTCAACGCTTCCGTCGCCTCATCATTTTTCAAACCCGGGTCCAGACTCGGAAAGATCGCCACCGCCGGAATCCCCAACGCCGCCGCACTTTCACACTCCCGCACCAAGTCCTTAATACCACGACGAAACACCCCCGGCATCGACTCCACCGGCTCCGGCTCCCCATCCCCCTCAATCACAAACAAAGGCAGGATCAGGTCTTCCACATGCACACGGGTTTCCGCCACCATCGAACGGATGGCAGCAGTTCTACGAAGTCGACGAGGACGAATAGGTAAATCAAGCATGGTCCCAAATAATGCAAACTCCCCCCGAGCTTCAAACTGGAAATGTGAAATATACCGATCTTATAAGAATTTTATAAACCACCCTAAACTATACTACCCCCAAACCCCCGTCCGTGCCCGTCCATTTGTCCCTGCTCGTCCGTGTCCGTCCCTGTTCCCCCGTCCCCCAAAAACAAAAAGGCCCACAGTCAAAACCATGGGCCTTCTTGGAAAAGAATGAAGAGTAAACTTACCCTGCCAATTCAATGGCGTGATCAATGATCTCATTAAACGCCGCCGCTTTCAACGAAGCTCCACCAATAAGACCGCCGTCGATGTCTTCCTGTCCCAGGAGATCTTTGGCATTGTCGGGTTTCATGGAGCCGCCGTAGAGAATACGGATGCGGTTGGCGGTTTCGGGATTGAACTGCTCGGCAAGATACTTGCGGATTTCCGCATGCACTTCCTGAGCCATTTCCGGCGTGGCGGTTTTGCCTGTGCCGATAGCCCAGACAGGTTCGTAAGCCACAACCAGACCCTCGGCCTGATTCGGAAGAATGCCGGCCAGTCCACCTTGAATCTGAGTTTTGATCACATCAAAGGTTTCTCCGGCTTCGCGTTGCTCAAGAGTTTCTCCTACGCAGAGGATCGGCTTGAGGTTGCTTTCCAGAGCAGTCTTCAGCTTCAGGTTGATGAATTCGTCGGACTCTTCGAAGTATTCCCGGCGTTCACTGTGGCCGAGAATGACATGAGTCGCGAAGAAGTGGCGCAGCATCACGGCGGAAACTTCGCCGGTGTAGGCACCGGAAGCTTCGTTGTGCATGTTCTGCGCACCAAGGTTGACGTTGCTGCCTTCGACCACTTTCGAAACACTCTCAATAGAGGTGAATGGTGGGCAAACGCATACGTTGACGGTTGATTGCTTGCCAGCGTGGGAGACGATGTCCGAGACTAGCTCGACACCATCCGCCGCGTTGAGATTCATCTTCCAATTTCCGGCAATGAGGAATTTTCGCATTTTGTTTTCTTTCTAAAACATTCAGTTTTTCAATGCAGCCACGCCGGGGAGTTCTTTACCTTCGAGGAATTCGAGGCTGGCTCCGCCAC
Source organism: uncultured Opitutales bacterium (assembly GCA_964432425.1). GTDB lineage: Bacteria > Verrucomicrobiota > Verrucomicrobiia > Opitutales > JABJCN01 > JAYPDO01. The sequence goes on from CAYSOI010000169.1 coordinate 2,923, forward strand.
CGGTGCTGATGAAGCTGACTTTGTCGGCATATCCGCTTTTGTTGATGGCTTTGATGGAGTCTCCTCCGCCGATGATGGA
>CAYSOI010000169.1:3101-8435 GCA_964432425.1 uncultured Opitutales bacterium
ACTTTGATTTTGTCACTGACTTTGGCTCCGCCGATGATGACGGTGAAGGGACGTTCTGGGGTGGTGGTCTTGTCGCCGAGGAACTGGAGTTCCTTTTCGATAAGTGTTCCGACAGCCTTTTCTTTGACATGCTCGGTGATGCCTGCTGTGGAAGCATGGGCACGGTGAGCTGTTCCGAACGCATCGTTTACGTAAACATCAGCCAAGCTCCCAAGTTCTGCAGCAAAGGCAGAGTCATTGGCTTCTTCTCCGGGGTTGAAGCGGAGGTTTTCCAGAAGAATGACGGAACCTTGGGTGGCGTTATTGATGGTTTCGCGAAGAGCGTCGCCTTCCTGGTCTGCAAAGGTCACAGGGACGCCCAGCTCTTCAGCCAGGGTGGCTGCAACTGGACGCAGGCTCATGGAGTCCACCTTTTTGCCTTTGGGGCGTCCGAGGTGGCTGGCCAGCACGATGGTGGCGTTTTGTTCCTGGAGATGCTTGATCGTTGGGAGGGCAGCTTTGATCCGGGTGCGGTCGGAGACCTCACCGTCCACGATGGGGACGTTGAAGTCTACACGCACGAAAACCCGTTTGCCCGCCAGATCGAGATCTTTGACGGTATTGATGTTACTCACGGTTGGTCTCTCTTCAATTAGAGGAACTTGATGACTTGCTTGAGGAGGTCCACACAGCGGTTGCTGTAGCCCCACTCATTGTCATACCAGGAGATGAGTTTGAAGAAGTTGTCGGAGAGTCCGATGCCGGATCCTGCGTCGAAGATGCTGGAGGAAGGGCAGTGGATGAAGTCAGAGGAAACGACTTCGTCTTCAGTGTACTCAAGGATACCTTTGAGGTCGCCTTCAGCCGCAGACTTCATGGCTGCACAGATTTCTTCGTAGGAAGTGCTCTTTTCGGTGCGAACGGTAAGGTCTACACAGGAAACGGTAGGAGTTGGCACACGGAAAGCCATGCCGGTAAGTTTTCCTTTGACTTCAGGAATAACGAGGCCCACAGCTTTGGCAGCACCAGTTCCGGATGGAATGATGTTGATTGCGGCAGAGCGTCCACCTTTCCAGTCCTTGCGGGAAGGTCCGTCAACGGTCTTTTGGGTCGCGGTGTAGCTGTGCACGGTGGTCATGAGACCTTCCAGGATTCCGAAGTTGTCGAGGACAACCTTGGTCATTGGAGCGAGACAGTTGGTGGTGCAGGAAGCGTTGGAGATGATGTGGTCGTCAGCGGTGAGGGTGTCATCATTGACGCCGATCACGACGGTCTTCACGTCACCTTTACCAGGAGCGGAGATGATGACCTTCTTGGCACCGCTTTCGAGGTGGCCAGCCGCTTTGGTGTCCTGCACGAAAAGTCCGGTGGATTCGATAACGATGTCCACTCCGTAGTCACCCCAGGGAATCGCTGAAGGACCTTCGCGAACTGCGAGGCACTTGATTTCCTTGCCGTCGACGACAATGATGTCGTCTTCTTCTGCACCGTCGGACTTTTTGCTTTCGACGGTACCGTTGAAGCGGCCCTGGATGGAGTCGTACTTGAGAAGGTACGCAAGATTATCTGCGGGAACGAGGTCGTTGATTGCGACGACGTTGATATCATCACCAAAGAGTCCTTGGTCGACGATAGCGCGAAATACGAGACGACCGATGCGTCCGAAACCGTTGATACCGATGTTAACAGCCATTTTGATTGGTTGGTTTGTATTGTTAGTTATAGGGTTGTGGAAAAAATCGGGCGGCCTTTACAATTAAAGCATAGCAGTCTGGCAAGAGGTTTTTTGCATTGCCGGGGAGTTGTTACGCTTTCTGAGGCTGCGAGGTCCAAAGTCGAAGGCTTCTTGGCGGGATGACCAATGGGCTTTGAGGCGTGTCCATTTCCGGGGTGGGGAAGAACTTTTCCTGATCGGCCCAAAGGTAGAGCTCGGGGAGGCCTGTGGGGATTTCAATGTGGGAGGGATGCTCCGAAGGATTGATGGCGAAAACGATGTGCTGTCCTTCCCCTTGTAGATGATAGGCCAGGGAGGGAGCATGTGGCTGGGTGTAGATTTTAAAGTTCTGATCAGAGGGAAAATGTTCCTGGCGAAGGAGTTTTCCGATGTTGGATCGGCGAAATGCAATCCAATCCCGCACGTATTGAACGGTGTTGGGGAATTCTTTTTCCCTGGAATAGTCCAGAATGTTGAGGTCTCCTCGGAGGTAAGTGTTGTTGACTCCCGATTTGGAGCGCAGGAAGTCGAGCCCACCGGCAATCATGGGTATGCCAAAGGACGCATGCAAAATCCCTACTGCCAGGTGAGTGCGGAGGATGTCGAGTTCGGTGGGGTTCTGGCCGTTGTGGTTGGGATTTTCGGTCAATTTGTCGATCCAGCAGCGGTCATCATGGGAGGCCAGATAGTTCAGGGTTTGGGCGGGGTAGGTGGCAAAGTGCTCCTTGGAGCCTCCAATAAAATAGGAGAGGCCATCGCTGTTCTCATGGCCGTAGACATATTTGTGCACAAAGTTGCGGTAGCCATCATTCCAGGACGTGTAGTTCGTGTCCCGCAGCTCCTGGGCAATGTGGCCACGGAAGCTCCAGGGTTCCGCAATCAAGTGGATCCCTGGTTTTTCTTTTTTGAGTTTCTCTTCAATTTCAAAAAGCGTTTCGAGTCCAATGAGTTCGGCCAGATCAAAGCGGAAACCATCCACATCATAGTGCCGAACCCAATGCAGGAGGCTGTCGACCAGTAATCGTTGAGTCATGGGCGAACTGGTTCGCATGTCATTGCCGCAACCACTCCAGTTGAGCAGTTCCATGGAGGCGTCCATCTCGAAATAATATCCTTTGTCGATGGCATGCAGAGGGGTGTGAATGCCCTGATGATTGAGAACGACATCCAGGATTACGGCAAAGCCTTCAGCATGAAAGGTGTGCACCAACTCCTGAAACTCCTCTACCTGGGAGCCGGATTTGGGGTTCTTGGCATAGCAACTGGACGGAGAAAATAGATTTACTGGCATATAGCCCCATTGGTATTCCTTGGGGTCTTCCGCATCAAATTCATGGACCGGTAGCAGCTCCACTGCATTGACACCAAGATGATGGAAGTAGGTGTCGCCGGTTTTCAGCCATTTTGTGAGCCCACTGAAGCCGCGCCGTTCCTTGTCTGTCAGTTGAATGGGTGCTTTGGCCAGTACATCTCGCAGGTGCACTTCTGTGATCACCAGGTCCTGGGGAGCCGGCGGAGTAAAATTTGGGTGTTGGGGAGTTTCGGTTGGGAGAATGACGCTGGGGCCTGCGGGGGAAGCCAGGGCCATGGAGTAGGGATCCGTCAGGCGTAACTTGGGATTAAAAGCCGTGGTGGGATCAGTATTTTCCCCATCAATGCTGAAGTTGTAGTGATAATGTTCCAGAGGGGCTGGAAACGAAGCCTCCCAGATGCCACCAGGCTTGCGAACCAATGGTAGCACTTTTCGCAACTTGGTTTGCCCTTTGGGGTGAAACTGAACAGTGACTTCCTCTGCTCTGGGGGCGAAGATGCGGAAGGTTGTGATCCCATCTTCCACCAGAGCCCCAAGTTTCAGATCAAAATCATGCTCCGAGTAATCCGAAGGGTGGGGAAGCTCATAAGATTCCTCATGTTGAGGATCTACCCATCGAAGTGTCGGGCGGTTGGTGGTCGGGAGATTGGGGGGGAGTGTAAAGGTGAAGAACTGAGTCGTCTCCGGGCGATGAGACACCTGATAATTTGACATGCCCCAGGGGTTGGTCTGGTTGGGGGCAATGGCGGGAGGTTCCAGCCACTGGCCATCTTGAGTCATAAATTTAAATTCATGACGTTGATTGGTGGGGACTTTCTCACTCGGGACTGTCAACGTCCAGTACTCCGGGGAGTGCTTCTTATTCGGTTGAAGTTGCCATTTTTTGTTTTGCAAGGCTTCCTGCCAGTGATTGAAAGATCCGAGCAACCACGGCGGGTTCTTTTTGAAATCCGTTCTGGGGTAGTGCTCTGCGTAGAGGAAGAAGGTGATGTTCCCATTGTGTCGGACATGGGACGTGTAGTAGGCCTCCGTATCCAATGTTGTGTGATGCAGCGGGAGCGGTTGATCCTCAATGCAGATCGGCGGAAGGGTGGAAGCGGGCCAGGGATCATTGAGGATCAGCAGTCCGCTGGCAGGGGTTTGCCACAGGGCGAGATGAATTTTTCTTTTGTGGGTTGACATTGGTCATTAAGGCATAGGCGATCAGGGTGCATACGTTTTGAAATTAAAAGGTCGATGATAAAGAGAGTAATGATTGCAATGTCTGGCGGAGTGGACAGCTCCGTGGCCGCTGCCTTGTTGGCGAAGGAACAATGTTACGATTTGGCGGGAGCTTACATCCGCACCTGGCAACACGAAGAAAATTTCTTTGGAGACTGCCCCGCATCCCAGGAAATTGAAGATGCCCGAGGCGTCGCTGAAAAACTCGGTTTGCCCTTTCAGGTCGTCAACCTTGTCGACCATTACCGCGACAAAGTGGTCGAGTTTCTCGTCACCGGTTACGAACAAGGCATCACCCCCAATCCCGACGTTCTCTGCAACCTGGAGGTCAAATTCGGTGCCTTTCTCGACATTGCGGTCGATGCGGGCTACGATGCCGTCGCCACCGGCCACTACTGCCGCAAACGCGTCAACTCCGACGGAACCTGCGACATCGTTGAAGGCGCCGACAAAAACAAAGACCAATCCTACTTCCTCGCCCTCCTTCGCCAGGATCAACTCCAACGAGCCCTTTTCCCCATTGGTGAAATCGAAAAGCCCAAAGTCCGCGAAATTGCCAGGGATCTCGGATTAGCCGTCGCCAACAAAAAGGACAGCCAGGGCATCTGCTTCCTCGGCAAAGTGAACATCAATGACTTCCTCGGTGCCCGCATCCCCGACAACCCCGGCGCAATCATTAACGACCACGGCAAAGCCGTCGGAGAGCATCGCGGTCTTCACCACTACACCATCGGGCAACGTAAAGGCATCGGCGTACCCTCCAACACCGACAACAAAGCCTACGTCGTCGTCTCCAAAGACTATAAAAACAACACCCTCCACGTCGCCTTCGACGAACCCGACGCCCCCATTTACAGCAAGCAAGCCATCGTCGGCCCCTTCAGCTTCGTAAACCAGACCGTCGATTTTCCCGCCAAACTCCTCGCCAAACCCCGCTACCGCGACAAATCCACCCCCGTCGAACTCCTCCCCCTCGAAGACGGCCGTACCCAAGTCCTCTTCAAGGAAACCCAAAGAGCCCTCGCCCCCGGCCAAGTCCTCGCCCTCTACGACGGAGAAACCCTCCTCGGCGGAGCCACCTACCTAGGCGGCGAAATCTAGAATCAGG
>CAYSOI010000170.1:0-8412 GCA_964432425.1 uncultured Opitutales bacterium
GGAAGTCGCGGCGGGTGAAATCTGTGAGATTCATTTTTAGTAGAGAGTAGAGAGTAGAGAGTGGGGAGTGGAGAGTCGTGTTAGCTTTATTCTCGGGTGAAGAATTCGTCCAGGTTGAGGAGGACTCGGGTGGTGGCGGCGAGGGCTGCGGTTTCGGGGTCTCCGGCGAAGGTTTTGGCTTCTTGTGGGTTCTTGGTGTAGTAGGCTTTGGATTCAGCCAGGAGGGTGAGGAGGGCTTCGGTTTCCTGTGTTTCTGGAGGTCTGGCAGTGGTGAGGAGAAAGGCTCTTTGAAGGCGGGCTTTGTCATCCTTTTCGGGGATTTCTTTTTGTAAACGTTGGGCGAATTGCCTGGCAGCATCGACGAAGGTGGAGTTGTTGAGTGTGACGAGGGCGGCGAGGGGAGTGTTGGAACGTCTTCGTTGTACACAGGTGACGTTAGAGTCTGGGCAATCAAAGGTGATGAGGTTGGGGTGAGGGGACGTGCGTTTGAAGAAGGTGTAGAGTCCGCGTCTAAGGCCTTCATCGCCTTTGCTGGTATTCCACCTGAAGTTGTTGGCATAGGAGAGGGAAGCGACTCCATTGGGTAGGGGTGGGAAAACGGAGGGACCTCCGATCTTGGTGGAAAGGGTGCCGGAGGCATGGAGGGTCAGGTCTCGAATGATTTCGGCTTCGACCCGGAAGCGGTTTTGGCGATGCAGCAAGTTGTTGTTTGGGTCGATGGTGGTGAGTTGGGGGCGATGTTGAGAACTTTGACGGTAGGTGTGCGAATGGACAATGTGGCGTATCATGGCCTTACGGGACCACTGGGCTTCGTGGATGAAGTAGTGGGCCAGGTGGTCAATCAGCTTCGGATGCGATGGAGCTTCTCCTCGAATGCCGAAATCTTCTGGTGTTCGGACCAGGCCATGTCCGAAGAGGTGACCCCAAATGTGATTGGTAACGACTCGGGCTGGTAGTGGATTGGAGGGATGCACCAACCATTTGGCGAGTTCGAGACGATTGGCTTTGTTGGCTTTGCCTTCGGAGGGAAGGGCGGGGAGTACTTCAGGAGTTCCTGCCTCAACTTTGTGCAGAGGTTCCTTGAATTCGCCCCGGCGGAAAACGTGGGTATTTCTGGGGGAGCCTCGTTGAGTGATGACTCGAATGGAGGTGGATGGCAACTTTGGGGTTTTCTTGGCCAGCTCAGCCTTCTCTTTTTTCAACTTGGTAAGACCGGCAATGCTTTTGGCGAATTCATCCTGGATCAGCTTCTTGTCGGCATCCGTACGGTTCGAAGCTTTGGTGAGCAGAGCTTTTCGTACATTTTCCGGGGGGAGGGAACCTGGCTCGTCTCCAGTGATGGCCAGAATTCTGAATTTGCCGATGACGTGCTTGGTGCCGTAGGTTTGCACTAACTCGAACTTTAGGTACCTGGCGGCTTCTGGTGGGAGAGGTTTGGCGAGGCGGAAGGTGGCGTTGTGGTTTTTGCCCATTTGCGGAGAGATGGCCCAGCCGGTGTCGGGTTTGTTATCAATGGCTCCACCCACTACCCAATTTTTCTGAGAAAAGTCGGCTTTGGCGGAGGCGAAGTTCAGTGGCTTGGGTTCGAGGCCGATTTCACTTTCCAGGCTGTAGGCTTTGAATTCATTGAGGACGAAGTTGCCGTGTTTGGTAAGGCCGGGACCTTTGGAGGGGAGTTTGGGGTCGGCAAAGACTTCGAGGCGGAAGGCGGTGATGGGATCGGCCACTTTCGGCAGTGATGCCTGGATCTTTACGGTGGTAGTGTCTGCCTTGAGTTTGTCGAGGAAAAGGCTGCCGTCGGCTTGTTCGGAAATCTTAAGGTCGTCAGAATCTGGCAATTCGGAATATTGAAAATCGTGCCTGGCAGGGAGTTTGGTTTGGGAGAGGCGTTGTTGGAGGTCCTTTTCCCAGTTAGCTTGTTCTTTTTGGTGAGAGGTGAGGAGCTTTTGGATCTTATGGTCCAATTCCTTCAATTTTGCGTCGTGGGCGGCTTTGTCTTTCCCATGCTTGGCTCTGGCACTTTTGGATGGGGGAAGGTTGTAATTGGTTTCGTCTCCGTTGTTGTAGTAGGCGAAGAGTTTGTAGTATTCATCCTGGGACACGGGGTCGTACTTGTGGTCATGGCAACGTGAACAGGTCAAGGTGAGTCCAAGCCAGACGGAGCCTGTGGTTTCGACTCGATCCATGACGGCGGCGACTCTCCATTGCTCTCTGTCGGTGCCGCCTTCGGTGTTGGTCAGGGTTTGGCGGTGAAAGGCGGTGGCGAGGCGTTGTTCGGGGGTAGCATCGGGGAGAAGGTCGCCAGCGATTTGTTCGATGGTGAATTGGTCGAACGGCATGTCCTTGTTGATGGCATTGATGACCCAGTCCCGGTAATGCCAGGCATTGGGGCGGGGGCGGTCTTTCTCGTAGCCATCGGAGTCTGCGTAGCGGGCTTTGTCGAGCCAGTGGCGACCCCAGCGTTCACCGAAGTGTTGCGAGGCAAGGAGTTCATCGACGAGTTTGGAGTAGGCATCGGGGCTTTTGTCATTAACGAAGGCTTCGACTCTTTCGGGCGTTGGTGGCAGGCCAATGAGATCGTAGTGGAGGCGTTTGGCCAATGTGCGGCGGTCGGCTTCGGGAGCTGGTTGGATGTTGGCTTGTTGAAGTTTGGACTGAACCAATTGATCGATGGGGTGTTGTTTCCCGGAAAGGTTGGCTGAGGTAATCGGTTTGAAGGCCCAGTGTTTGGGATAGGCGGCACCTTCCGTGATCCATTGTCGAAGAATCTTCACTTCTTCCTTGGTGACCGTTTTGCCTGTTTTCTTTGGGGGCATCTGGTCGTCTTCATCATCGGTCAGAATCAGGGCCAGAGTTTCGCTTTTGTCGGGATTGCCGGGTTCAACGGCTTTGTAGCCGCCCAAATCTTTTGTGGCCCCGTCAAAGGTATCCAGTCGCAGATCGCCTTTGCGTTCCTTTTTGTCCGGACCATGGCAATCGAGGCAGTGGTTGGCCAGAATAGTGCGGGCTTGGGCTGCAATGTCTTGTGCGGCCTGAGTTTGGCAGGTCAGAAAGGGAAGAATCAGGGGGAGCAGGATTTTTGTTTTCATGCGGTTTTTAAAGGGAGAAATGTCTATTCATCGGGATTTTCGGAAGGAATGACTTTGTGGATTTTCCACTTTCCTTCCTCTTTTTTCCAATGAAAAATGACAGTCTGTTCGTACTCAATCGGGTCGGCCCGCTTCAGGTCTGCGGAAAGGTAGGCATCGGTTTGAACGGTTACGTATTTGCTGTCCCTTGCCTCAGCTTGGGAGTTTTTGAATTCCAGAAGGATGGTCTTGGCCGATCCCCGGCCTGAGAGGAAATGGTTTTTGAGGGATTCTACGTCGTGGGTCGCATTGAATTCGCCGTACTTGGTCTCGATGCTAACGGGGTCTGTGAAGAACTTCAGAAAATCCTGGGCGTCCCGAATGGCATCGAGTGCTTTGAATTCTTTCATGGAAACGACTTCCGCCAATTGGTCCATCCGTTTGAGGACAATGCCTTCCGGGCCGCGAATTATCCGGACAATGCCCATAAACAAAATGACGACCAAGCCAAATGCCAGGCAGAGGAGGATGAGGTTGCGGTGTGTCACGGTTCAGGGGATTTGGTAGAGGGATTTGCAGCCTTCTTTGTTTTTTTCAACAATGTAGGCACGGGTCTGTGGTTGCATTTGGAGTACTTCTTCCAATTGGCACACGGGTAGAATGCAGGCAGTGGAGGCGAGAGCATCGGCGTAGATTCCGGTGGGGGAGATGAGGGTGGCCTGGCGTTGGTTGGTCAGACCGATGCCAGTGAGGGGATTGACGATGTGAGAGTAACGGTTTCCATCAATTTTCACAAATTGCTCCGTATCGCCTGAGGTGGCAACGGCGCAGTTGGCGAGTTCGAGCACGGGCAGATCCGGGTGCACATTCCCTCCAACCGCAATCTTCCAGCCGTTGCGATCTGGTGGGGAATCCCCCAGAACGAGATCTCCGCCGGCATCAATCAACGCAATCGGGATGCCAACCGATTTCAATACCCGCAGGGCTTCATCGGCCGCGTACCCTTTGGCAATGCCACCCAGGTCCAGAAACATGTTTTCCGCTTTCAGGCGAACTTGTTGCTGCCGGGGCATATACTCAATTTGCCAATACCCGACCGCATCTCTGAACATTGCCAATCGCTCCTTGGCCGGCATCTCCCGCTTTGCCCTGGCAATCTTCCAAAGTCGGGCGTAAGGGCCCACTGTTACATCAAAGGCTCCCGCACTTTTTCTGGAAACCCGGTCAGCCGTCCTCAACACAGTCCACAACTCGTCTGAAACCTTTATGTTTTGGCCGCTGCCAGAGGATTTTGACAAACGGCTTAACTCACTTTCCGGCAAGTAATCGCTCAAAAGGCTATTCAATTTTGAGACACGTGAAAATGCTTTGGTTAACCCAGACTTCGCAGTCTCCTCGCTTTCGGCATACACGACAATCCGGAAGAGAGTACCCATGTGAAGTTGGCTTTCTTCAAACCTGATCTTCTCCGCCTCAACCCCAGTTATCCCCACCATTATTCCTAATAAAACTCCGCAAATTACTTTCATTTTTTGTTGATGAATTCTCTATTCCTGATCTTTTCCAACCCCCTGAAGGACAATTTACCTTGTCTGGCCAATTTATGAAAAAATCAAATCTTCTGCTGGGCGTTCTGCCCATTCTCCTCAGTCAGAACCCGCTTTCGGCACAGCACACCGTTGATTTTGAACGCGACGTCAAGCCGATCCTCGAACTCAACTGCGTAAGTTGCCACCGCGAGGACAAAGCCAAAGGCAAACTTCGCCTGGATAACAAAGAAGGCGCCTTCAAGTCCGACGAGGTCATCGTGAAAGGCAAGCCCGACGACAGCCTTCTCTATGTGCTTTCCGCTCTGCCTGCGGATGATGACGACGTCATGCCGCCTCAGGATTCCACCAAATCCTACCCGATGCCAGCCTGGGAGCTTGAGATCCTGAAACAATGGATCAAAGAAGGAGCCAAATGGCCCGATGGTGTCACTTTAAAGCCAGCCAAAAGGCTCCCGGCAAAAGTTGATTTCGTGGAGCACATCCAGCCAATCCTTGAATTCAACTGCGTACGCTGCCACCGGGATGGAAATGACAAAGGGGATCTTCGCCTGGATACGGAAGAGCATACATTCGCCTCCATGGAAGTGCTCACTCCTGGCAAACCTCTCGATAGCACATTCTACACTCTCTGTATCCTACCACCAGACGATGAGGACATCATGCCTCCCGAACCCGATGAACCGCTTTCACAAACTGACCTTTGGTTCCTCCGTCGTTGGATTGCTGAAGGAGCCAAATGGGCCAAAGGCGTTACTTTGGTTTCCCGCAAGAAACAACGTGAACTGGCTGGCCTCACACCCAAGGAACTCTACCAGAAGCTCGGTTTTCAGGCTGGAGCCATCAATGAGCCCGAGGAGAAATACAAACAGGAGATCCCTCTGACCGATGATTCCTACTCGTTCAATATGGTTCCCATCCCTGCCGGGACCTACAAAATGGGAAGCCCAAAAGGGGAGAGCGACCGCCTCGAAGATGAACCCCTTCCACACGAAGTGCAGATCGGTGGCTTCTGGATGGCTTCTCACGAACTGACCTGGCCCCAGTACGAACTCTGGATGACCGGCTACGACATCAATCAACGCAAACAACTCAAGAAAGAGCCTCGGGACCTCGACCTTCTTGCCGATGCCGTTACCCGCCCCACTCCTGCCTACACTGACATGTCCTTCGGAATGGGGAAAGAAACTTATCCAGCCATCTGTATGACCCAACTCTCCGCCAGGGTCTTCACCATGTGGCTCAGTGCCAAGACCGGCCGTTTCTACCGTCTTCCAACCGAAGCCGAGTGGGAGCACGCCTGCCGTGCTGGCACGACGACCGCCTACTACTTCGGCGATGATGCCAGCCAGCTCAAGGAACACGGCTGGTTCTTTAACAACTCCCGCTTCCAATACCAACCAGTGGGCTCCAAGAAACCTAATCCCTGGGGGCTCTACGACATGCATGGCAATGTCTGGGAATGGTGCCTCGATCAGTACGTCGATGGCCGCACATTTTCTGGTAAACGCAAGAACCCTCTGACCTCACCCGTTACACTCTATCCAAGAATCGTCAAAGGTGGAGGCTGGGACGACAATCCCGATCGCCTTCGCAGCGCAGCCCGCATGGCATCTCACCCCGAATGGAAGCAACAGGACCCGCAAATCCCAAAAAGTGTCTGGTATCATACCGATGCACACTGGGTCGGTATTCGACTCATCCGTCCCATGACCATTCCTCCAATCGAAGACATCGAGAAATACTGGCCGACCCTCAAGGAAATGCAGGCCATTCCCGAACGTTGATTTCACAAACTCACTCACAAACAACCCATCACTACAAACACTACTATGGAAAATCAAATCCCAGTAAATCGCCGCAGCTTTGTTCAAGGAGCCGCCGCTGCAGGTCTTAGTACTCTCACCATTGCCAAAAGTGCACACGCTGCCGGTTCCGATGTTGTCAAATTCGGACTCATTGGTTGCGGAGGTCGTGGTACAGGTGCAGCTTCCCAAATCATGAACTCCGAGCACCCCACCAAGCTGGTGGCAATGGCGGATGCATTCATGGACAAAGTGGAAGGCAGCCACAACCGACTTTCCAAACAATACAAAGACAAGGTCACCGTCACCAAGGACACGATGTTCGCTGGTTTCGATGCCGCACAAAATGTCATCAATTCTGATGTCGATCTCGTGGTTCTGGCCACACCTCCAGGATTCCGTCCTTTCCACCTCGAAGCCGCCATCAAGGCAGGCAAACACGTATTCATGGAAAAACCAGTCTGTGTGGACGGTGCCGGGGCCCAGAAAGTTCTGGAAGCCACCGCTGCCGCCAAAAAGAAAAACCTGGCCATTGGTGTAGGTCTGCAACGTCGTCACCAACCCAACTACATGGAGACCATCAAACGTCTTCAGGACGGTGCCATTGGCGACATCCTCTACATGCGTGCTTTCTGGAACGGCGGAGGCGTCTGGACCCGTAAACGTCAGCCAGGACAGTCCGAACTCGAATACCAAATGCGGAACTGGTACTACTTCAACTGGCTCTGCGGTGACCACATCACCGAGCAGCACATCCACAACCTCGACGTCATCAACTGGCTCAAGAACGCTTACCCAGTCAAAGCCAACGGCATGGGAGGACGTGAAGTTCGTGGTAATCCCGCCAATGATTCGGATGCCAAAGAACACGGCGAAATCTTCGACCACCACTTCGTCGAGTATGAATATGCAGACGGAACCCGCATGTACTCGCAGTGCCGTCACCAACGTAACTGTTTCAACTCCGTATCCGAGCATGCCTACGGTTCCAAGGGTTACTCCGACATCAACCGCTCCATCATCATGTCTGGAGACGAGCCATGGAAATTCCGCGGTAAGAATGTCAGTGGTCACCAGCAGGAGCAGCTTGACCTCATCGACACCCTTGCCAAAGGCGAAGTCTACAATGAAGGTGAGTACGGTGCCATGTCCTCCATGACCTCCGTTCTTGGCCGCCTCGCGACCTACTCCGGCAAGGTCGTCTCCATGGATCAGGCACTAAAGTCAGGCAGCACCATGCCAGACAACATCTCCTGGAGCAGCGAAGCCCCCGTTTCACCAGACGAAAATGGCTTCTACGCCGCCGCTGCCATCCCTGGAAACTACAGAATCTCCTGATTCTCAGAATACACTTCTCAACGAAAAGCCGGTTCTTGTCAAAGGACCGGCTTTTCTATTGTCTAGGAGAGTTGTATTTCTTGGAGCATGGATATCTTTGATGAATTTTTCAATATAGTGGAGGAGCTTACCACTGGAGAGATCGCCTATGCTGTCGTTGGAGGTATTGCTCTATCATTTTATACGGAGCCTAGATACACCAAGGATATTGATTTTCTCTTTCTGGCAGAGGACCTGGAGTCTTCAAAAGCCATTTTCCACAAACTTGGTTTTGAACATGAAGCAACTCCTGAGAAGTTTTCTAAACCGACATCGAGTTACACCGCCTCACGAAGATTGAGGGAAATGATTTTCTCTCCGTAGACTTGTTAATTGGTTTCGGAGCTGAACATAAACAGATGTTACAGAACGCAATCGAGGAAACTACGGATCGGGGAATTGTAAGAGTCATTGCAAAGCAAGACTTGATCAATATGAAGCAGATTAGAAATTCTCTTCAAGATCAGGCAGACATAGAAGCACTTCAAAATGACACGGATTGAAACAGTTCTAAAAGAAATTCAGGCACTTCGGGTCTTTTATAGTAAAACCAGAAACCTCCGCCAAAACATTCAAAAGAAAAGCCAGCAATTGGAATCCACCACTATATCTAAA
>CAYSOI010000171.1:0-8306 GCA_964432425.1 uncultured Opitutales bacterium
AAAGTTTCGCAAGCTGGAAGCATGCGCCACAAGGTCACTGAAATTACCGTGCAAAAAAGAGCAGCCCAAAGACAACCACGGCCGCCAACGCTCCAAAGCCTACGGGGAACACACCCGAGGTCGCTTCCTTCTTCAGCTTTTTTCGCTGATCCCTCAGTTTGAGGTTTGTCCCACTGACAACACTCCAATTGGCAGTCTGAAGCCAGGCAATGACTTGTGATGGCAAAGCATGCAGGGAATAGGCCATAGCCGGAACCAGACGCCCGACGACCAACTTCTTGGCCAGCTTGTTCACCCCATTCAGCAACCAGTCAAATAGACGATAAGCCAGACGGAAGCCTTTGCGGTAAAACCAATCCGCATCCAGATTGATCGAACGAATTTCCTCCGGGTACAGCTTCAGGATTTGCAACATGGCAAAAGCCAGAGCCGAGAAGGCGAGCAATTGGATCTGGGTAATGACGTGGGCCACCGTGTAGGGTTTATAATCCACATCATTGGGCAGCAAATTGTAAAGGAAGGGGTACAAACAACCGATTCCGATGCAGAAGATGGAAGCGATGGCCATAGCACAAAGCATGTTGAGCGGCGCTTCCTTGCCTTTGATTCCAGACATCGGCAAACGAAGATTTGGAGCAGTGGTATCGTGATGGAAGAAGGCAAAGAATGGAACATTGATGCCAGCCTTCGGGAATACCGCGGCAGCAGAAAACAACATGACAAACCAAACCAGATAATGTCCCTCATAGGCAGCGGAGGACATGATGATTGATTTACTGACAAATCCCGAGAATAGGGGAATCGCCGAGATCGAGGCTGCTCCAATCAAACAAAAGGCCGCCGTCCAGGGCATCGTCTTGTACAAACCGCCAAGGTCGGAACCCAAAGTTCTTCCGGTACGGTACAACACGGCTCCCATGGACATGAAGAGAAGGGATTTGTACAAGATGTGGGCAAAGATGTGGGCACAAGCTCCGTTGATCGACATGGCTGTGCCGATTCCAATCCCCACCACCATGTACCCCAACTGGTTGATCATGGAATAGCTGAGCACCCGCCGCAGATCATTCTCGATCACGGCATAGAAGATGGGGAAAAAGGTCATGGTTGCCCCGATCCAGATCAGCAACTCCTCCCCTGCAAAGGTTCGGGCCAGGGTGTAAATTGCCGTCTTGGTAGTGAAACAGCACATGAAGACCGTGCCACTCGGAGAAGCCGCCGGGTAGGAATCCACCACCCAGGTGTGGAAACCAGGGAAGGAGGCTTTGATCCCAATGGCCAGAAAGATCAACCAGGCGGACAAGCCTTTCAATTCGATGATTTCCACCGCCAGGGAACCCGTCTCATGATAACGGATGGCAAATCCTCCAAGCATCATCAAGCCCGACAGAATGTGAAACAACAGATATCGCTGCCCCGAGCCAAAGGATTCCTTGCTGCGACGTGCCCAAACCTGAAACACCGATGTGACCGCCAGCAGTTCCCAGAAGAAGAAAAGCGTGACAAAATCTCCGGCAAACACGGCTCCCACCGCACTCCCGGCGTACATCATCCCCGTCGAAAGCTGGACGTCATCCTTCAGATGTAGGGAAAAGAGCAAACAGAGGAACACCGCGATGTGAAACACATACGCAAAAAGCAAGGCCATCTTGTCCACCCGGCAAGGAGTCAACTCCAGGCCCAACATCGAGAAGGTGAAGGTATCCCCAACATTCAGCCCCCAAAGGTTGGCCAACCCAAAGATGGGAGCCAGCAGGACAAAAAGCTGCTTGTATCGGCCTTTCAGGAAGGGAATGAAAATCCCGCCAATCAGGAGGATCAGACAAGGATGCAAGCAATCACCGGTCATAGTAATCCTCCTCCCTTTTTAGAAATTTCCGCATGACCGTAGCCACCGCCACCAACACGGCACAGGACATAAATCCATACACACTGTAGAATCCAAACCAGGTTTCCCCATCAAAACGGGACGGGTCATATTGGCCGTTTGTGTTGGAATCCACAAATTCTTCACCTGGATCATATTGGTGATTATGGTTCTTATCCTTGTACTTCTCTCCAAAACTGGAGTGCTGAAATGGGATAAAATCGAGTAAAAGCAAGACTCCGCATAGGATGAAAAAGCCTTTGATCAATTTTTGGACATTTTCGGGTTTGTCCCAGATGTGAAACTTTTTGTCTCTTCTTAAACGGTTCATGGGGAATTCAAGATGAGTTAGCGGGGTTTGAGATATTGGGTCGCATCTTTAGCCAATTCGACCAAGGGACCGTTGAAAAAGAAGAGAAGGACGCTGAAAAGTGCCGTGATGCAAAGAGGCACCACGCATTGCCAGGGTGCTTCCCGAACCTGACCATGAAAAGCTCCTGCATTCTTGGGTATGAAGAACGCTTTGATCGCTATGGGAAGCAGGTAAATGATGTTCAGGAAGGAACTCACCAGGAGGACCACCATCACAAATTTGTACTCCGCCTGCAAAGCCCCTTTGATCAGATACCATTTGCTGATGATTCCACCTGTTGGAGGCAAACCAATGACGCTGAATGCACCAATCATGAAGGCTACCATGGTAAACGGCATTCTCCGGCCAATGCCTTCCAATTCACTGATGTATTTCTTATGAGCCCCCACATAGATGGCTCCGGCACAGAAGAAGAGGGTGATCTTGCCACAAGCATGCATCGCAATGTGCAGGATGCTGCCAATCATGGCATCAGGTTGGTCAATGCCAGCCAAAGCTCCGGATGCCAGCATGGATGCTCCGACCACGATGTAGCCGAGTTGCCCAATGGTAGAGAAAGCCAGTCGGCGCTTGAGATTGTCCTGAGAAATGGCAATCAATGAGGATACCAACACCGTAAACGCCGCCACATAGGTGATGATCAACCCAGTGTCCACCGCATGGAGCAGATCCTGATCAAACACTCCGGTGTAGACCCGCAAGATGCAGAACACCCCAACCTTCACCACCGCCACCGCATGCAGCAGCGCCGAGACCGGAGTCGGAGCCACCATCGCACCAGGTAGCCAGCTGTGGAAAGGCATCAGCCCCCCTTTGGCAAAACCAAAGACCAGCAAAAGCAAGAGAATTCCCCCCGCCATCGGATCCACCGATTCTCCGAGCACCTCGGTGGACAAGAAATCCACCGTGCCTCCGGTTTTCCAGTAAATGTAAATGATCGCCGGGAGAGCAAAACCGACGGAAGTTCCCAGCAGATAGGCCAGGTAAGTGCGGCCACCTCCACGGGCTTCTTTATCCTGATGGTGTGTCACCAAAGGATAAGTGGAGAGAGAAAGCATTTCGTAGAAGAGATAGAGCGTAAACAAGTTGGCCGAGAAGGCCACGCCCATGGTCGCTGCAATCGATATCGCGAAAAAGGAGAAGAATCGGGTCTGTGCATGCTCATTGGCACCCCGCATGTAGCCAATGGCATATAAAGTGGTAATGATCCAAAGAGTCGAGGCCACCATGGCAAAGATCTGCCCCATCGGGTCTACCCGCAACTGAATGTTCACCTCCGGCAAAATCTCCCAGAAGGTGAAAACCAGATACTTTCCGGCAAGAGTTTGCGGCAGCATGGAATAGACGGCGATGCATTGAGCAATCGCGACGACAAAGGTCGCTCCTTCACGAGCATTGGGGTTTTTCCGCAGGAAAAGAATCCCGAAAATTCCAGCAAAGGGAGCCAAAAAGATAAAGAGAGGCTTCCAGGATTGAATCACTTCGTATTCCAATTGCATCAGCTGGGCCCTCCCATGGCTACGGTTTTGAGGAACAACTCAAGGTAGATCGCGATCTCCTTATTGTACAAACCAATGGCGAAGAGAGCCGCGGCGGCCAACAACATGGGAAGCAGCATGGAGAATGGATTCTCCTCCACCTTGGTCCCTTCCGGCTCTGCATGATGAGCCTCTCCATGAGCTCCCGCCTTTTTTTGTAGTTTCCCGAAGAACGTGTACTCGATCACCCGGAAAAACAGCACCGCATTGAACAAACTCGAAATCAGCAATGCTCCGGCAAATTCCCAGCGTCCAGCGGCAAAAGCTCCGGAAATCAAATACCATTTGCTGAAGAAGCCACAAGTGGGTGGCACTCCGATCATGCCCAAAGCCCCGATGACAAAACAGCCCATCGTGATGGGACATTTGCTGAACAAACCATGCATGTCCTCGATTTTACTGCTCCCGGCTTTTCGGATCATCGCACTGGCAGCCATAAAAAGACAAAGCGTCATCGCCGCATCACTGATGATATGGTAGCTCGTCCCCACCAAGCCGGGTGCCATCGCGTTCAATGACTCGGCTCTAGCCAACCCACCGGGAGCCAGCAACCAGGCACCTCCTACCATGTAGCCGACTTCCGCGATGATCAGGTACGTCAGCATTCGCTTTAGATCCGTCTGCTCAAAGGCTACAATCGAGCCCACCAGAATCGCAATGACCGCCAACCACACCATGGGTCCGGACCATGCCAACTCTCCGTAAACATAATCCGGCCCGAAAATCGTCAACATCACACGAATCATGATGTAGACAGAGACCTTCGTCATCAAAGGCGCTACCACACAACCCGTCGTAGTCGGAGCCTGGGAGTACGCATTGGGCAACCAGGAGAACAGTGGAAAGAACGCCAGCTTTACCCACACCCCGGCAAAAATCATGATGAAAGCGACATAAATCGCCGGAGACCCATGCAACCCCTGCTCCATAAGAATGTCATGGATGCCGATCATGTTCAGCGAACCGGTCTTGATGTAAAGATAGCCGACCCCCAGCAGGTAGAATGAAGCCCCGACTGTCCCGATGATCAGATACTGAAAAGCAGAGACCGTTGCCCGTGGACTGCCCATTGCGATCAAGGCGTAGCCCGTTAAAGAAGATACTTCGAGAAGCACGTACAGATTGAAGGCATCCGCCGTAATCGTCATCCCCATCAATCCGGTGATCAGCAGCAGAAACAACGTGTAGTACTGCACTTCTTTCTTCGGCGTCTCTACAGGAACAAATTCCCTGGAAAACAAAGCCACCAGCAGCCCCACACCTGGAATGACCAACAGAACCAGGGAGTTCAGTAAATCCACCCGGTATTCAATCCCCACACCGCGGGGAGCATCCACAGCATTCCAGCCACCCAGAAAGTACGAAAGCTGGTGAGTATCAATACTTCGGACCTGAAAAAAGACCTCCAGTGCAAAATACAAAGCACCTCCAATTCCCAGCAAGGTAATGGGCACACAGACCGATTTCCAACGCATGCCCAGCAATGCACAAAAGACTGCCGCAAACAACGGACACAGCATCAGCAGCACCGGAGCATGATTTGCCAGAGCACTAGCCATTGTCCTCTGCCCTCACTTTCTTCAGGAGTTCATCCTCCTCCAAGGTCCCGTAGTGACGATAAATCTTCTGCGAGATCGCCAGAGCCAAGCCCAGAGTTGCCACCCCGACCACAATGGCAGTCAGCATCAAAACGTGTGGCAACGGATTGGCAAAATTGTCCGGTTTTGGAATCTTCGGATGAGCCACTCCCCCATGCCCGGAAGCCCCATGGGCTCCATGTTTTTCCTCTTTGTGGTGCGGATCCTTCTCATGGCCGTGGTGATCATCATGGTCATGGTCCGCATGTTTGGCATGTTTCTCTGCATACTTGAAAGAATAGTCATGACCATGATGCGGCAAAATCGGGATGGTCGACTCCTCCGACTTCACTGCCACTGAAACATAGAACAAAATGATCGCCGTCTGGAAGATGGACATCCCGATCAGCTTCTTGATCAGATTGTTCTTCGCGATCATGCCCCAAAGTCCCAACATCATCAGCAGGACGTAGATCCAGTAATTGAATTTGCTCTGAATGAACTCCTCCATGGTAATAAACTTAGAGACCTCCCTTCATTCTTCCCCGGGTGGCCAGCAGGGCATAAATCAGGTACATCACACTGGTCACGGTGAACATCACGCCCACTTCCACCCCCAGCATCGCGTAATAACGGGCCATCTCCCGACTATCCGTAGCTGGCAGAACCTTGTACAAGATACCGTAATTCAAAAATTCATCGCCATAGAACATCGGCACCAAGCCAAAGGCTGCATAAATCAAAATCCCAATCCCAGCACAAGCAATCGCCAGCTTCTCGGAAAAACGCTTCAATGCCGTCTCCAAGTCCCAAACCAGAGCAATCATGATGAAGCTGGCCCCCATGATCACCCCGCCCTGGAAACCTCCTCCGGGACTACTGTGTCCATGGGCCAACACATACAGAGCAAAAATCTGAATGATTGGAATCAATAGCCGCACCGTATGCTTGGGAATGACGTCCGGCCGACGCCTCGAAACCTGCAATTCCACATCCTCCTGCTCATAGCTGCGAATCACCCCAAAAATCGCAATCCCCGCCACAAAGACCACCACCGTCTCAAACATCGTGTCATAGCCCCGATAGTCCGCCAGCACCGCCGTCACCATGTTCGGAACTTCCGAATCACGGATTGTTTTCTGGATAAAATACTGGGAAATCGGGGACGCATTGGCCGGAGAATGCGGATCTCCCCAAGCGGGAAAGTCCTCAGGATCACTCACTCCATAGAGCAACAACAACCCCACAAACGTCACAACTATGCCAGTCAGTACCTTCATGGGAGGATCAATCGGAAGACTTACGAGTGGTTTGGTAGACCGTTGCGATCATAAAGACCGCACTCACGCCTGCGCCCACTGCCGCTTCAGTAAAAGCCACATCCACAGCTCCCATTTCCGCCCACAACAAACACATCAAAAAACTGTAGATCCCGAAAACCATCGAAGCGGCCACCAAATTCCGAAGCTGCAACGCAATGATTGCCGAAGGAATCAGGAACAACAGAACCAATAAATCAAAAGAGAAAATCATTCTGCCTCTTCCTCCTCCTGTTTCTTTTGTTCAGCATTACTCAAGCGGGAACTGCCCTCCACCGGCTTCAAGCCCGAGTCATATCCGGCCTTCATCAACGCATGGGTACTGGTTGGACTCGTCACCAGAATGAACACCGCAATCAACATCAACTTGATCACCACATTCCAGTTTGCGGCCTCCCCACCTTCGGACACGTTGTAAAGGATGAAGCCGGCAACGATCAGAATGGTCGACAGCGTGTCCCCTTTTCCGGCCGCATGCATCCGTGTATAAAAATCCGGAAACTTGTGCAAACCCACGACCTCCCCAATAAACAGTAAGATCCCCAACGAAATGCAAATAATTGACAGAGACTCTAATACCATGATCAGCCCTCCTGTTGTTTCGAGTTACGGTCCCGGTCCTTGTGAAAGTACCGTGCGACCACCAATGTTCCAATAAAGTTCAGCAATGCATAGGTCAGAGCAAAATCCACAAACATTGCAATCTGGCTATGCCCGCCCTCCCCACGTTGAATAATCGTCCCGATAAACAACAACAGCACGGTCGTCTTCGTCCCGATCACATTGATCCCCACCAAACGATCAATGTTGGTCGGCCCCATGATAATCCGATAAAAAACCGGCACGATCAGCAGCAGCAGGAAAACTCCCGAAGCGATAAAAAACTTCTCCATCAAGCTTCCTCCTCCTCCCGAAATACTGCCGCCACCCGTTGCTCCATTTCGCCAGGCAAACTCTGAGCCACTGTCTCATCAATCGCATGCACGACAAACTCATCCCCATCAATATCGACCGTCACTGTCCCAGGAGTCAGCGTGATCGAATTGGCAAAGACATAGCGGGCAAACTCCGTCTTCAGCGAAGTTTTGAAACGAATGATCTTCGGAGCAATCTCTGATTCATCCCGAAACAAAGCCAACTTCAACACATGCCAGTTGGCCAAAACAATCTCCCAAAACAACCACAAGCTATAAACAAGGAAACGCCCCCCCTCGGCCAACCGATCCTTCAACCGCAACTCCTTCTGACGAAAGACCAAATCCGTAGACAACCACGCCACCAATGCACAACTGATCACACCCAACCCAATATGGTACGCATCCAGCACACCTGAAAAGATAATCCAGGCGATCATCAGCAATGTGAATGAGATTAAGCGAAACATTTTTAGAAGTTAGGCGATACAGCCCAGAGTCCGCCGCAAAATGAAAATTTCCCTTTGCTTGTCAACGAAGAGCGGCAAAAAGATCACATTTTCTGACCCACTACACCCGACTCCCCTCGCCCATTCCACCACCTCTTCTCCAAAAGAACCACAGATGAACGCAGATTCACATAGATAATAAAAACTTCACCACGAAACACGAAGTACCCAATGACGAAATACCCAAGGACGAAATACCCAAGGACGAA
>CAYSOI010000172.1:0-8292 GCA_964432425.1 uncultured Opitutales bacterium
AAGAACTCGGCATCGACCCCGAAACCGCCAAAGGCCTTTTGGGAAGCATAGATCCATCCACCCCAACCGAGTCCCAACCAGAACCTGCACCAAAGACACCGCCGCCTCCAAAGCCTCCCTCCAAAGACTGATCAGGAAAATCGCCAACAAAGCAATTCTTACGCCATTTTCCTACTTGGACTGTAGCAGCCAGTTGCCGTTTTTTACCTACAGCCGCGGTGGGTGAAACACACCTACAACCTGAAACTTTTCAACTAGGTTACCTTTTAATCTTCGGCTATGTAGGGCCACGTGTTATCCAAGGTAATGCAAGGACCATAGGTTAAAACCGCGGCCATCGGGGTGATTGAAAAACCCTTAGATTTCGAAAATCTCTTCGTTGGATGCAGGATAGGGAGTACCCGAGTGGCTGCGTTGCCCTGCCATTCTGATTTGAAATGGACCAATCCAGAAATTGTCCAAGAGCCTCAATCGCACAAAACTTAAGGTGGTAATCTTGCTATCAGAACTATCCGGAATATTTTAGAATTCGTTAACCATTCCGGCAATAACTAACAAAATCTCTTGGAGACATAACCTTAAGTTCTGTAGGGAAATGCTTTACATTCCCTGTCACCAAACACTCGACTTGCCCACCTATTGCAACTTCGATAAAGGGACGATCATCTTCATCTGGTAGAGGAGGATAATATACTTCTGGGGTTGTGTATTCTCCTTCATATTTGATTAGTTCAAGAAGGTCCTCGACTAAAATTGGGTCAAAATCAAACTTAGGCCGACGAAGAACTTCGGTGTATTCAGAGAGTATTCGGCCATCGATACACAACTTTAACCTCCCACGGGTGATCTCACGAACAATTTCACCCGGAGGAGAAAAAGGACGGAGGAGTCCCGAGACCAAGATATTCGTATCAATTACAACCCTCATCGGGCTCTACTTCGGCGAACTTCAGCAATTTCTGCCTCAATCTCCTGATCCGAAAGTTTGTCGAGGCCTTTCTCAATCGAATGACTTTGAAGCTTGCTCACAGCCGAAACGGCTTTCGCCTGTCGAATAGCTCGCAGGCAATCCTCTACATCCGCCTCTCCAATTGCTGACAAGATTGCTACTGGTCTCCCATTGTTCGTCACTACCATTTCTCGTTCTTCGGGCAACTCCTTCCATACCGTAGCTGAGTTCCCCCGCAATTCCCTTACACTTAAAAATTTCATATAACAAAATTGTGTACGCAATCGCGATGCAATTCAATCTCGTTTTACAAAAGTTGGAGAGGAGCAAATAAATATATCATCCTGGTGAAATGCTTACATACACGACACCAGCTTGTTCCTGAATTACGTGGGTTCTAACTGTTTTCTCTGGGTCATCGAGGCATTCTCCGGATTGGAGATTGAATTGTTGTTTGTGGATGGGGGAGGCGACTTTGGGGGTTCCGTCTTTGCAGCCTACGATGCCTCGGGAGAGGACGTTGGCTTTGGAGAAGGGGTCGAGGTTGTCGATGGCGTAGAGGTTGTTTTCTTCTCCGACTCGGAATATGGCGATTTGTTTGCCTTCGATAAGGGCACAGACACCGGTGTTGCGGGGAATGTCGTCGAGGTTGCAGACTTTGTAGAAGGTGAGTTCAGCGTTCATGAGATAAGTTCTGGAGTGGTGAGTTGGGCTCGTTCTTCTTCGGTGGCGGGGCGGATTTGGCCGCGTTCCTGAACGAAGAGGACATTGTTGTCGGAGTCGTCACTGTTGACGAAGAAGCGGAAGCGTTTGCGTTTGTCGGGAGATTCGACGGTGGTTTTCCATTCGCATTGGTAGGTTTCGATGACGTGTTTCATCTCTTCTTCCAGTTGAGCACAGATGCCGAGGGAGTCATTGATTATGACGTCCTTGACGTGCTCAATTCCGCCTTCGAGGTTTTCGACCCAGGTACTGGTCCGTTGAAGCCGGTCTGCGGTACGAACGTAATACATGAGGAATCGGTCGATGTATTGAAGGAGGGTGGGAGTGTCGATGTCTTCGGCAATGAGGTCGGCGTGTCGGGGTTTCATGCCTCCGTTGCCGCAAACGTAGAGGTTCCATCCGCCTTCGGTGGCAATGACTCCGACGTCTTTGCCCTGAGCTTCGGCACATTCTCGGGTGCAGCCGGATACGGCCATCTTGAGTTTGTGTGGAGACCGCAGGCCTTTGTAGCGGTTTTCGAGGTCGATGGAGAGTCCGACGGAGTCTTGTTGTCCATAACGACACCATGTGCTGCCGACACAGCTTTTGACGGTACGTAGGGATTTTCCATAGGCATGACCGGATTCAAAACCAGCGGCGATGAGTTCTTCCCAAATATCTGGGAGTTGTTCCTGGCGTGCCCCAAAGAGGTCAATTCTCTGGCCACCGGTAATCTTGGTGTAGAGGTTCCATTTTTGGGCAATGGAGCCGATGGCGATGAGTTTGTCGGGAGTGATTTCTCCTCCGGGAACTCTCGGGACGATGGAGTAGGTGCCGTCTTTCTGCATGTTGGCGAGAAAGCGGTCATTGGTGTCCTGAAGTCCAACGTGGTCATCTTCAAGGATGTATTCATTCCAGCAGGCGGCAAGGATGCTGGCGACGGCAGGTTTGCAGATTTCGCAGCCGTAACCTTTGCCGTGTTTATTCAGGAGTTCATCAAAGGTGTTGATCTTTTCCACCCGGACCAAGCCGTAGAGTTCCTGTCGGGTGTAGGGGAAGTGTTCACAGATGTCGGTATTGACGTCGATGCCGCGTTTGGAAAGTTCGCAATCGAGGATTTGCTTGCACATGGTGGCGCATCCGCCGCATCCGGTTCCGGCTTTGGTTTCGGTTTTGATTTCGCCAATGGTGGTGGCGCCATTTTCGACACAGGTGATGAGGTCGCCTTTGCTGACATTGTGGCAGGAGCAGATGTTGGCAGTCTCCGGAAGTGCATCGACTCCGATACCTGCGGGAGCTCCGTCTGAGGCGGGTAGGATCAAAGTGCCGGGATCTTCGGGCAAGGGCATTTCGTTGAGCATCATTTGCTGCAATGTGCCAAATTCTTCCGCGTCCCCGATGAGAATGCCTCCGATGAGTTTTGTGCCATCGGGGGAGATAACGATTTTTTTGTAAACGCCTTTGATTTCATCCCGGAAGGAAAAGGATCGGCAACCTTCTGTGCGTCCATGACTGTCGCCAATGGAGGCCACATCTACGCCGAGTAGTTTCAATTTGGTGCTCAAATCAGCACCTTCAAAGCGGCGGTCTCCTTCACCAGTGATCACATCCTTGGCAACGCCTGCCATGGTGTAACCGGGGGCCACGAGGCCGTAGATAAAGTCGTTGTAGGTGGCACATTCTCCGATGGCGAAAATGTTGGGGTCGGAGGTGCGACATTCACTGTCGATGACAATGCCGCCACGTTCTCCGATGTTCAGCCCACAGGTTCGACCAATTTCATCGCGGGCTCGAATTCCTACGGAGAAGACGACCATGTCGGTATCGAGTGTGGTTCCATCGGCAAACTGTAGTTGATAGCGAGTGCTTTCCCCTCTGGCGATGAGTTTGGTGTTCTTGCTGGTATGCACCTGAACTCCGAGTTCTTCGATCTTGGTGCGAAGCAATTGTCCGGCGTCTTCATCAATTTGCACACCCATAAGGCTGGGGGCAAACTCGATGACATGGGCCTGCAAGCCAAGGTTTTTCAGGGCATTGGCACATTCGAGACCGAGAAGGCCTCCTCCCAGAACGACGCCACTCTGGCTGTCTTGAGCGGAGGTTTTGATGGCTTCGAGGTCATCAAAGGTCCGGTATACGTGTATGTGGTCTTGATCCCGCCCTTCGATCGGGGGCACAAAGGGGTAACTTCCGGTGGCGAGGATGAGAGTGTCATAATTGACTGTTTTCCCTTTTTCCGAGGTCACGGTTTTGGCTTCACGGTCCACGCTAACGGCTTTGTCGCCCATGTAGATTTCGACTCCGTTCTCATCGTAGTAGCCATCTCCCACCAAGCTGAGGTCCTTGCGGGTTTTGCCAGCAAAGTAGGAGCTTAGGCCCACACGGTCGTAGGCGAGTTCGGTTTCTTCGCAGAAGGTGATGAGTTGGTAGTTTTCGTAGGAATCTGCGCCGACCATTTCTTCGATGAATCGATGGCCGACCATACCATTTCCGATGATGACGATATTTTTAGATGCTTTCATTTTTCGATTGGGAGATGAGGTTCGAGAGAAGGGAAAGTACGGTTGGAAAACTCCTGGAAAGTTTCAGAGGATTTCCTGTCTGTGAGCCAGTTGATGAGGAGTTGGAGGATGGTTGGCTTAAGAGTTGGAAAAGGAATGGGAGACTCTGAAATCTTCCTTCCTAGAGATCTCTTTCTTCCAAAACCTCCACCCACAAAAAGATGATAGGTGGGAGTGTTGTCCTGAGTCGGTTTGGCCGCGAGGAGACCGATGTCGCCTACGTAGTGCTGGGCACAGGAAAAGGGACAGCCGGTGAAGTGGATGTTAATGGGGTGATCAATGTGAAGGCGTTCATCGAGATAATCCCCTAACTCGATGGCATGTGCTTTGGTGTCTGCCTTGGCATAGGGGCAATGTTGGCTACCGGTGCAGGCGATGATGCCACTGCGCAGGTTGGATTGTTTCCAATGCAGACCAGCTTGAAGGAGTTGCTCTTTAACAGTTTCCAGAAAGAGGGTGGGGATGTCTGGTAAAATGAGGTTTTGCCAGACGGTCAGCCTGATGTCGCCACTGCCAAATTCATCGGCCAGTCGTGCGATGCAACGGAGTTGATGTGTCGTGACTTGTCCTACCGGAACCGCAATGCCGATGTAGTGGAGGCCGGGTTGTTTCTGATCAAAAATGCCTGCTTGTGGATGTTTGGGCAGATCCCTACCAGATAGGTGTGCCGAGCGGGAGACATTGGTTCGGATTAATGGGATATGGGCGGGAAGTTCCTTTCGCAGCTCTTCCAGAATCTCTTCTTTGTTGTAAGAGTCCCAGAGGTATTTGGCTCTGGCACGGAGGCGATTGGATTGGTCCCTGAGTTGATTGTGAACCCGGATCGTTGCCAGAAGGGTTTCGGTAAGGTGTACGGGAGAAACGAGGATGCCGAGATCTTTGTCTTCTGTGGCTCCACCGAGGGAAATTCTGAACTTAACGATGCGTTTGAGATTGTCATCAAACGTTTGGACTGCGTGGGCGGAAAGATCATTGGAATCTTCCATGACGGAAGCTTGACCTCCGGTGTCGATGGCGAGATTGAATTTGCCGGGGATATTGTGGTAATGGGGGCTGGAGGTGAGGCGCCTTTCCAACTCCAGACACCATGATGCCGTATCGATCAACTCGTGAGGATCAAAACCACTCGTGGGGTTGGCTGTCAGGTTCCTTGGATTGTCCGCTCCTGGCCCGGCAGGATGAAGCCCTGTCTTCCGTAATCGGTTTAAGACCTCATTGGTATCCTCTGGCTGTATGACCCGAATCTGCAAGTTGCCCCGAGTGGTGATCTGGATGTATCCGGTGGTGAGGTCATCTGCGATGCTGGCGATGTCTCGGAGTTGTTGGGAGATGAGTCTTCCCGCAGGCACACGGATGCGTGCCATCGCCCCGTCGTGGGTGGGGGTTGGATAGAAGATGCCACGGGATTCAATGGTGGGATTGTCCTCAGAAAGATCATTGGGCAAGGGCTCCACATCTTTGAATGTGACCCCTGTCGTGGCATTGTCCTGAATTGTCGTGGTCATGATTCTTCGATGGAAACCCAGAGTTTTCCATTTCGTTCTTCGATTGGATATTGTGGAAGGGGGACTTGCGGTGGGCCGTATTGAACGGAGCCGTCTTTGGCATCGAAACTGCCATGATGGCAGGGACAGTAGAGGGATTCCTTCTTGTCGTTGAAATGAACGGGGCAGAGGAGGTGAGTGCAGCGTTGGTCGTAGGCTCGATAACTGCCATCTTGCAGGCGGACGAGGATGGCTGGGTCGTGAGGTGTCGGATACTGGAAGAGTTTGGATTCTCCAGGCTGCAATTCATCCAACTCTGCAATGGCCATGGGAGTGGCGTCCGAATGATCGGGTTTGGGAAAGATGGTTTTGTCCAACACCCCAGCACAGCAAAAGCCTGCGGCTCCGACTCCCAGAAACTTGCCAAATTCTCTGCGGGAGGACTTGTGTTCTTCGCTCTGGCGAACGGGAAAATCCTGTTTCCATGTACTCATGATACTTGTGGCAGTGCGGTGTCGGACTCCAGTGCGTCTTCCCAGACGGCAGATGATGCTGCGTCAGGAGCTCCGGAGCGGGATTCGGGGAGGAAGGCGAGGATATCAAAATCAATCTGGCCGGAGGAGTTCTCCGGTGAGGTCATCATGTGTACCTTTGTACGGACCGTCTGGGCACCGAACTGGAATTCATTTACGGGTTTTTCTTTTCGACGTTTTTCGATTTCTTCCCTGGTGCCGAAGTAGAGGGCTTCAGAAGGGCAAACGGTGGCACACATGGGTTTCTTGCCGACACTGGTGCGATCATAGCACATGTCGCATTTCATCATGAGCTGTGTCGCGATGGTTTGTTTGGGAACTCCGAAGGGGCAGGCCAGGGTGCAGTTGGAGCAGGAGATGCAGCGTGGATGGGCAGCACTGTGAACAATGCCCTGATCATCCTGCTTAATCGCATCGGCCGGGCAGACTTTGGCACAGGTGGGATCTTCGCAATGCATGCAGACAACGGGGGCGGTTTGGACTCCAGTGGGCCGATCCACATAATCTAAGTGGATCATGGGAGTGCCTCGATGGGTATCGCATTCCCCGCAGGCTTGCACACAGGCCTGACACCCAATGCAACGGGAGGGATCGAGGAAAAATTCCTGTTCGATGGAAATCATGATTTATGAGAGTTTTTCGATGCGGCAGGCACAGACTTTGAATTCCGGGATCTTGGAGATGGGGTCCAGAGCTCGATTGGTGAGTTGGTTGGCAGCTTTTTTGCCTGCCCAGTGATAGGGGATAAAGAGAGTGTCTGGGCGGATGGTCTTTACCACCTGGGCGGGGAGCTGCATGTCGCCCCGGCGGGTTTTGACGGAAATTTTTTCGCCATCACGAATACCCAGCTTCTCTGCCAGTAATGGATGGATTTCGCAGAGAGGTTCGGGATATTGGTCAACGAGGCTTCCGATGCGGCGGGTTTGTGTGCCGCTGAGGTACTGGGAAACCACACGACCTGTGGTGAGAAAAAGCGGGAAGTCCGAATCGACATCTTCATCTGGAGCCCGGTAAGGATGAGCGAAGAATTTGGCTTTGCCATCCGGGTGATTGAATTGGCCACCTTCGAAAAGACGTGGGGTGCCAGGGTGCTCGGTATCCGGGCATGGCCAGAAGATGCCGTTTTCCTTTTCGATCCGGTCATAGGTCATGCCGGAATAATCATTGGTGCCGCCTTTGGATGCTGCGGTTAGCTCTTGAAAGATTTCTCCTGCGGAGTTGAAGTTGAAATGTTTTCTGGCTCCCAATCTGTCCGCCAGCCCCTGGATGATTTGCCAGTCGAGTCGGGCTTGTCCCGGAGGGGAGACGGAGTTGCGAAGGCGAACACAACGGCCTTCGCCAGTGGTGACAGTGCCTTCGTCTTCTTCCTGGAGAGAGCCGGGGAAAAAGATGTCTGCGTAACGTGCAGTTTCGTTTAAGAAGAAGTCAATGCAGGCAAAAAATTCGAGTTTTTCTAGGGCTTTGCGGGTTCTTTCGGAGTCTGGAATGGAGACGAGTGGATTGAAACTGATGGAGAGGAGGCCTTTGATTTCGCCTGTTTCGATGGCATTGAGAATTTCGCAGGCGGTAAGACCTTCCGGGGGTAAGGAGCTTTCTTCAACGCCCCAGAAGTCCGCAATGTGTTCGCGATGTTCGGGATTGTTGATGTCACGGCCACCGGGGAGTTGGTTGCAGCGTTGGCCGTGTTCGCGACCTCCCTGGCCATTGCCTTGACCGGTGATGGTTCCATAGCCGGAGCCTTCCTTACCGATGTAGCCGGAGGCCAGTACGATATTGATATAACTGAGGACGTTTTCTACGCCTTTGGTGTGGTGTTCAATTCCACGGGCATGCAGGAGCATGGCATTTCCGGCTTCATGCCAGATTTTGGCACATTCGATGATGCTGGATGCAGGTACTCCTGTGATTTGCTCGGTATATTCAGGGGTGTACTCTTTGACCAAATCACGGACAGCTTCGAAGCCGTTGGTGTGGGCGTTGATGAATTCGTGATCGACCCAATCCTGCTTGACCAGCTCATGAAGAATGCCGTGGGCCAGTGCAGAATCCCGACCTGGGCGAAC
>CAYSOI010000173.1:0-8272 GCA_964432425.1 uncultured Opitutales bacterium
AGGAGCAACAGGATTCCCAAGGTTGAAAAAACAGGTCCCTGTATTCTGAAATATTTTGGGAGTATTAAGATGGCAACCCCCAGCCAGAAAGTCCCTGCAAGAACCCATTTCCAGACATGTGGAGACTTTTTTGCCAATGTTTTTTCGTATAGACTTTCTTTGTTTTCAGGTAGTTTGGCGGTTTTCCTTGCCAATTGTAGGTTTGCCCGGATTTCTTCGGAGGAAGGGTTGAGTTGTAGAGCTTGCCGGAAATGATAAATGGAGTGTCCGATTTTACCGAGTTTGAAGTTGGTATTTCCGAGATTTCTATGAAGTGCTGGTGATTCCGCTTTTTCCAAGCAAATATTGTATAGCCGCAATGCGGTTAGGAAATCGTTTTCAGCCTCCTTGGGGTTGTTGGATTTCTTTAATATGGAGTCCCCTCGTGTGTAGGCTTGGTTGGCTTCCTCGAATGCTTCTACTACAGTCTTCGCTGGCAGCGAAAGCCAGCTGATGGATAAAGTAAAGAGGATGTAAAACAGACTTTGGAAGACATGCCTCATTTCAGTGCCTTCAGTACGGAGTTAAGAGAATTATTCAAGTCCTCAAGATTCAGACCCGCAGCATCCGCCCCTCCAAACTTCAGTAGATCTGCTGCATCAAAGAGTGCTTGTGCGTTATGGATCACGTCCTCCTCTAAGTTTTGGGATTCCAGATGTTCACGGATGCTATCAAAGGTAAGAGCTTCTGCTTCGGAGGAGCTCAATTCTTTGCTTACACTGATCTGTAGTGTCCTTCTTGCTGAGTCTAGAAAGTCCTCCACATTTCTGCTGGCGAAGGCTTTTTCAGTTTTCTGTTTCCAGGCTCTCATTTCTTTGGTCCCCTGCACTTGGCGACGAAATTGTGAGTCTTCATCCAGTTGGATCTGGCGCCGTCTGACGATGAAGATGCCAGAGATTAGGGCTAATGAAGTGATTTGGGCACTTATGAAGGCTGGGGTCCAGATCGACCTTTCTCCGGGCTTATGCCATTTTCCTGGATTAGTTTCTATGGGGAGAAGCTTTCTTGCGTCTTGTGGCTCTTCTTGTGGCGCTTTCGAGTTTGCTGTATGCACAACAGGTTCATTGAAATGTGTGATTTGAGTTCCTGCAGGAGGTGCCAGAACCACCATTTCTCCAGGGCGTTGGGTTTGGTCCACATAGATACCCTGTTTGGGCTCAAAGAACAAAAATGGGACGTCCATCAAGGTGTCAGCATCTTCGTGCTTGGGGATGATGATATACTCGAAAGTCTTGGTTCCAAAACCCTCAGGAGCCGTTGTGTTTTGAGAAAATTCAATTTTTGGTGGGTATACTTTATGGTCCTCTGTGCTTTCCAGTTTCGGGGCTTGGATGCGATCAAAGTTGCCGAAGCCCGTTATTTGTAATTTCAGATTTACGGGCTCTCCTGCAGAGACTTGGCTAGGGGAAAAGGAGACACTGGCTTCAAACTGCCCCACTGCTCCTGTAAAGCGATCCGGTTTACCCTCTGATGGGAGAGGTTTGATTTCCCACGATTTTTCATTTGTTTCCAGAGTTACCGTTTTGTATTGATTTCGGCCGGGAAAAAAGTCGTCAAAAAAGGGGTCTCGGAACCGGGTTTGCCTGTTCTTAACCCGTACATTTATGGGGACTTTATATTGCAATGACTGTCGCCCTGATTTTATCGCGGTCAAGGTAAGGCGAGCTGTTGCCATATCATATCGAATGCCATCACGGACTTCTGGGGCAATTTTCCAAAAGTTCTCTTTGAATTCCTTTTGAACAAATGCGTCCCCGATCTTTTCGGGTAGTCCAGAAAGGCTGGCCTCGACTCCTTCTCTAACCAGAAGTTGCAGTTTCCCTGATATTCTTTCACCAACGTAATAACTGCTTTTATCCAGATGTAGTTCGAGCTGAAAAATGCCGTTGAAGACGTCATCTGTATCTACGACTTTTATGGTTGTTGCCGGAACTTTAATGATCCTGTTTCCAAAAGTCATATCCCATACCGGGATGGTATAAGTGCCTAATTTTTCTCCAACCAAAGGGAAGCTATAGGTCACAAAACGTCTCATACTCCCGTTAATGACTTGCATCTGTGTGGAGGTAGAAGCACTGCCTGAAATGTTTAGGCCTGGAACTTTGGGCAAGGAGCCACCTACTGGTTGCGGAGACCCTACCCCCTGAAGTGTCACCTTATAGGAGGCACGTTGTCCTTTTGCAGCGATTTGAGGATCGACTCGGCTTTTGGCTGTCTGTGCCTGTATGAGCCCTGCGGGGATAGCACAAAGGAACAAGAGCAGGATGTAGCAATACCTGCGGAAAAGAAAATAAATCCGGTTACCAACTGCGGCCTTTACGATCATCATTTACCTCCTTCTTACGAATGTTTTCCAAATTGCCAAGCGGGAGCTTTCTTTCAAATGCCCGTAGTTGTTCCAGAAGCTGCATGGCTTGCTCTCTGGTCATCCGGCCCGGTGTCGCAGGCGTCTGCTTTTCTCCTGGGTCAGACTTTTCTCCTTTCTTGGCCTCTTCTGATGATTGCTTGTCTTGTTTTCCTTCCTCTGTTTGCGATTTATTTTTTTCTTCTGAATCCTTTTGTTTTTCTGAATTTTTAGAATCTTGGGGCTCGTTTTCTTTTTGTGATTTTTCCTGATTCTGTTCTTGTTGCTGGTTTTTCTCCTCTTCTTCTTTCTTATCGTCTTTGTTGGAGTCGTCAGAATCTTGGGGTTCCTGATTTTGCTGTTGTTGTTTCAGAGCTTCCAAGCGCTTGCGTAGAATTTCTCTATTCTTTTCAGCCTGCTGGAAAGGCTCTCCCTTTCGAGCTTCTATCGCTTCATCGTAGGATTTTAAGGCAGCTTCCCAGGTTTTTATGGTTTCTTGCGGGTTTTGCTGTAATTGCAGGTCCCCAATTTTGTATCCACAATTTCCCAAGTTATAATGAATCTCATCATATTTCTCTGGTAATGCAACCCGTAGGGCCTCATGAAAGGCTTCTCTGGCTCCATCAAAATTCTTCTCACGATAGAGCTCCACTCCATTCTGGTAAGCGAACTGTTGTATCTTCTTTTCTAGCTTGGTCTGGCTTTGCTGTAGAGTTTCAGCACGGTTACTGTCAGTATCCTTTTCCAAATTATTTGCACTGGAGTAGTCCAGTTGACTTTCCTGCCATAGTGCCAGTGCCTCCTGAGGGGCTTCGTTTTGAAGGGATTCTCCGTGTTGATAGCGAGACAGTGCTCTGGCCTCATAAATCTCAGATTGAAAGTCTGTATTTTCTTTTTCCAGTTCCAGAGCCTTGGTCAGTGCTTCTGCTGCTTCTTTGTGTTCCCCATTTCTAAGTTTTGTGATTCCAAGATTGTAGTGGTGAACAGCCGTTTCCGGTTCTGAATCAATTTGCTTTTGAAAATATTGGCTGGCCTCTTGGTACTTCCCTTTTTTGTATAGCGACTTCCCTTTGTTGAATCCAAAGGCTTGAAGGGGATCAGGAGTAAACAGGCAAAGACTGAAGAGAAGTAATTTTGCAGAGTTTGCCAAAATTTTCTGGGATCTTCGGGTGCCAAGGAGGCCATGGGCGATCCAGCAGCCAATGGCTAATGCCAGAGGCCATTGGTAGCGTTCTATGGGGACTTTTTGTAAATGAGATTCTCGTTCCTGATCCGGGATCAGTGACAAGCAATGTTCATACACAAATTTAAGGCCTTCTCCGGTGGCTCCCAAGGGTACATAGGCCCCATGACTGGCAACCGCGATTTGTTTAAGGGTTTGTTCGTCCAATTTGGTCCGTACGAGATTTCCGGATGGGTCCTTTAACCATTCACGTTGCCCCCTGGCATTTTTAATCGGGATGAGTTCTCCTTCCGGGAGGCCTACGCCTACTGTATAAATAGTAAGTCCTTCCTCTTTGGCTTTTTTAGCCTGTAATATTCCCTCGGCTTCTAAGTCTTCTCCATCGGTAATCATGACGACAACCTTTTGGTTATTGTCTTTGGCAAAGGATGCCTGTGCCTCCATAAGTGCACCGGCAATATCTGTTCCCTGGGTTGACAGAATCTCAGGATTTACAGAATTTAAGGTTTGGCGAAAGGCATCATAATCCAAAGTCAAAGGACATTGGAGGAATGCACTTCCTGCAAATGCGACAAGACCTACTCTGTCTCCCTTGGTGTTTTCCAGCAGATCCTGAATCGCAAGCTTTGCCCTTTCGAGGCGATTGGGTTTGATGTCTTCGGCTAACATGCTTTTGGAGACATCCAGTGCGATGACAAAGTCGACTCCTCTACGCTTTTCTTCTCTGTAGGTGTGACCGAATTGAGGCCGGGATAACGCAAGGCAGCCAAGAGTGATGCACAGTATCAGGAGTGTGGCCTTGATATTACGCCTTGCTGGGCAGTAGGACGCAATCAAAGCCTCCAGATAGGAATGGCCTGCGAATTTTGACAGTCGCTTTCTCGCACGTTGCTCTGTAATTACATAAAATAGGATCAGAGCAGGAATGAGAAGAGCTAGGACGATGAGCCATATGGGAGATTGAAAGGTCATGGGAGTCTGCGGAATCGGGTATTTGAAAGAGTTTGTTCCAATAATAGGCATCCTAGCCCTAATGCTAATGGCCAAGCAAAAATGTCTCGATAATTATACCTTATGTTGATCTTTTTCTCAGTTTTTTCCAGTTGGTCAATTTCTTCGTAAATGCGTTTGAGGGATTTGGTCTCCTTGGCATGATAGGATTTTGCTCCTGTGAGTTCTGATACTTTTTGCAGAGTGATTAAGTCGATATCTGATTTGCTGTTCTGTAAGATAGGCATCCCGTTAGCCCGCCGTCGGATGGTGCCATCCCGATTGATCACGGGCACGGGTACAATGCCTTCTTCGCCGGCCCCAATTGTATAGACTTTAATGTTGAAGCTGGCTGCAGCTTCTGCGGCTTGTATGGGTTCGATTTGTCCTGCGTTGTTGGCTCCATCTGTCAGGAGAATGATAATGTGACTCTTGCCAGTTTGTTTTTGTAATCGGTTCACCGCCATACCAATGGCACTGCCTATGGCGGTACCTGTTTCCGGGATACTTCCTACTTTCAATCGATCCAAGTTTTCCAGTACCCATTTGTGATTCAATGTTAATGGGCTGACCAGGTATGGTGCTCCGGCGAAGGCGATGATTCCAATACGGTCCTCTTTTCTTGTTTTAATAAAGTCCTGCACAACTTCCTTTACAACGGTCAACCGGTCTGTTGGCTCTCCCTTGCGTTTGAAGTCATGTGCCCACATCGAGCCGGAGAGGTCTAGGGCGAGGACAATGTCGATGCCGAGTGTTTCTTTTTCTGTAATGACATCTTTTCTCCATTTGGGGCGGGCAATCGAAACCACCAGGAGAATGAATCCCAAAATCCCGATGAGGGGGATCAGTTTTGGGATGAAATTCCAGGAGTTTTGTGTTTGTTTGGCGATAGAGGCAACCAGACCAATCGAGGGGAATTGCAGTGCTGGCGGTTTACCAGCTCTTGAGCGGTAGAGGATCAGGATCGGAGCCAGCAAAAGGAGCCAGAGCCAGTGAGGGTTCTGGAAAACCAATGGGAAATCTTTAAGGTAATCCATCATCCTGCTTGTTGTTGAGCTGACATGGAAAGCTCCGGGGAAATTTTCAGAATGCGTTGCTGGTGGCTATCTTCCACAAACTTGATTGCTGCCTGGAAGAGTTCTTCTCGGTTTTCAAGTTCCAGGGGCATTTTTGCAAATTTTACGAGATCCACGAGATTGAGGAATTCCTTCAATTGATCTGCAAATTCACCTTTTAGGTCATTATGTCCTTTGGCTTCATCCAGAAACTCTTCTGTTGTCAGTTCCGGAGCTCGAATCGAGAACTCTGCTTCGATATACTTTCTCAGGATATCGGAGAGAGACGAGGCAAAGATTTTATCCTCGAATTGGTCTTGTTGCTTCCAGACGAGGCGAAGGTCTGAGAGTGCTTGTTGGTCTGGAGGAATCGGGGGTTCTTGCGGTTTTGCAACGGTTGCCTTTTTCCTGGTTAAAATGAAGAGGAGGAGCAGAGCTAAAAGAAATATGCTCCCGATAATTGAATAAAAGAGTGGAGAAGAAAAGGGTTGGTCTTTGAGTGTGAGTTGATCAACAGGAACCTCTGTGTTCCCTCCTGGATCTAGCTCAATAATATCTTCAATCTCTGGTAGAGGTTCCTCTGAAGGCAGAGAAGGAGGTTGTGGTTGAGGAGGGGCCAGTTGAGCAAGGGTGGTCATCTTCTTTTGCTCCTCGTTTTCATATATACACGAAGTGCCTGCATGTAAGGGGCGCCAGTGCTGGTTTGAAAGTAATCTATCCCTTTTTTGCGTAAAGTTTGTTCAAGCAAGGCAATGCGTTGAGTATTTTCTTCCGCATAAAGGGTGCGAAGTTTGGGATCATGTGTGTTAATCTGAACCAGTTCGCCAGTTTCAGCATCCTGAAGGGTAATCCAGCCAACGTCAGGAAGTTCGTGTTCTCTGGGGTCGGAGAGGATGATACAGGAGAGGTCGTGCCTTCGACTGGTGAGGCTCAGAAGGCGGATGGTATCTTCTTTGGATTGGTGCTTCCCGGGCAGGAAGTCGCTGAGGAGGAAGACAATGGCCTTTCTGTGCTGCACTTGATTGAGGTACTGTAGAGCAGCGGGGAGGTTTGTGCCTTTGCCTTTGGGTTGGTAAAAGAGGATTTCTCGAATGAGCCGCAGGATGTGTTGTCGGCCTTTTGCTGGACGGACAAAGAGTTCAATCTGGTCGGTAAAGAGGAGGATGCCTACTTTGTCATCATTGCGGGTTGCGGAGAGAGCCAGGACACTGGCGATTTCCGCAGCTTGTTCACGAAGAGTCTGATCGTTGGAGCTGAAGTCACCTGACGCACTGAGGTCAATGGCCAGGAAGATGGTTAATTCTCTTTCTTCGCGAAATTTTTTAATAAAGGGTGCATCCATTCTGGCCGTGACGTTCCAATCAATGGAGCGGATGTCATCCCCGGGGGAGTACTCCCGGACCTCGTCGAAATCCATGCCTTGCCCTTTAAAGGAGCTGTGGTAAGCTCCGGCCAGTGCATCCGTGACGAGTTTACGTGTGCGAATTTCGATCTGGCGGACTTTGCGAAGGATTTCGCGTGTAGGGTCTGTCTGTTTTTCAGTTTTCAAGGTACAGGTACCGAATCGAAAATGCGATGAATGATGTCTTCAGAGGTGACTTCTTCTGCTTCAGCCTCGTAACTAATGATCACTCGATGGCGAAGAACATCCATACCAATGGTTTTGACGTCTTGGGGAGTGACAAAGCCACGACCTTCAAGGAAGGCCCAGGCTTTGGCTGCGAGGGTCAAGCCAATGGTGGCACGGGGAGAAGCCCCAAATTGGATCAAAGAATCGAGATTGAGGCCGTGCTCTCCGGGTTTACGAGTACAATGGATTAGCTCGATAATGTAATTCTTAATTTTGTCGTCCACGTAGATTTTATCGACCCAATGGCGGGCTTGGAGGAGTGTCTCCGGATTGATGATCGAGTTAATGCTATGGTCAGGAGAGGTCGATTCATTGGCATTGAGAATCGCCAGCTCCTCTTCTTTGGAAGGATAATCGATTTTAAGCTTCAACATGAAGCGGTCAACCTGAGCTTCAGGTAATGGGTAGGTCCCTTCCTGATCAATGGGGTTTTCCGTGGCTAATATGAGGAAAGGTTCGGGAAGTTGGTAGGTGGTATCTCCGAGTGTGACTTGTCTTTCCTGCATGCATTCCAGCAAGGCACTTTGTACTTTGGCTGGTGCACGGTTGATTTCATCGGCAAGAACCAGGTTGGTAAATACGGGACCTTTCTTTGTCGTGAACTCCCCTTCTTTTGGATTGTATATGAGAGTACCGACGATGTCTGCAGGAAGTAGGTCTGGAGTAAACTGTATCCGCTGAAAGTCCGTTTGTATGGATTGGGCAAGGGTTCGGATGGATAAGGTTTTGGCTAATCCAGGGACTCCCTCCAAAAGAACATGTCCATTGGCCAGCAGGGCGACGATGAGCCGGTCCACCAAATATTGTTGGCCAACGATTACACGGCCAATTTCCTGGCGCAGGAGTTGGACCCATGCGGATTCACGTTTAACTGTTTCCTGAAGTGCGGCGAGATCAGTATGGCTAGTAGGGTTTTCGGTAATCATTCGTAGAGTTTGCGGATTGGGAAAATGGTGAAAGTGCAGAAGTTCGCAAGCAATTGTAAGGGCGGACAGTTTCACTGCCCGCCCCATTACTTAGAAGGATTCTTT
>CAYSOI010000174.1:0-1249 GCA_964432425.1 uncultured Opitutales bacterium
TTATGAGTCAGTTACTGGATCTTGGCCAGAACGGCCTGGCTCATTGCTGAAACTTTTTCCGATACCATTCTTTGCCGCCCTCTGCGTCGGCAAACTCTCCGTCCAGCTGTGCTTCGAAGGCTTGCTTGAGGATGTTGCCCATCTCTGGACCTGGAGACACCCCAAACTCCAGCAAATGCCGCCCCAGTAGGAAGGGCATGGGCACCTGGCTCTCGACCTCCAATTCCTGTGCTTTCTTCAATAGCCACTCTCCTTCCGGGATGGTGACCTCCCAGGGGACGGGTGGTCGCCCGGCTTTGTCGGCGGTGGCGACCCGGACAAGTCGATCAATCCGGCCCACTCTTCTAGCCAGTCTCCGAACGGCGGCATTCCCTGCCTTTTCATAAAACTCGTAGGGAGCCATGTGATCCTGCACCAAGGGCAGCACTTCCTCGATGAGGTCTTTCTGGTTGGTCATTCTTTCCAGAAAACTTCTCGTAATTTCGACCCCGGCTTTGGCATGGCCTGGGGAAACAATCCGCCCGTCTTTCAATTCTGAAGTCACGGCCTTGCCCAAGTCATGGCACAGCACGGCAAATCCCACCACGAGATCTTCCCAATCGTCCCCAGTTCGCATTTGAGCAAAGGCATTCAAGCAATGCAGCGTATGCACCCAGACATCGCCTTCCGGATGCCATTTCGGGTCTTGTTGGCAATCGACCAACGCTTCCAATTCCGGATAAAACTTCAACCAACCGCATTGCCGAAGAAAATCCAGCCCGGCAAAGTAGTCTTTCCCTTTCAGGATCAATTTCTTCCATTCCACATACAACCTCTCCGGGCTCAAATCCTCCTGGGTCAAGGTTTGGCTCAGCTCCACCGTTTCCTCACAAACCTGAAACCCAAACCTAGCCGCAAACTGCATTCCACGAAGCACCCGTAGCGGATCTTCCACAAACCGCTCCGTTGTATGCCGAAGCACACCTGCTTCCATATCCGCAAGGCCGCCATACGGGTCGATCAACACCCCATCGTCCAGCCGCAGATAGATGGCATTGACCGTAAAATCCCGTCGAGCCGCGGCTTCTTCCACAGACATGCCCGGATCTCCCTCCACAAGAAAATCCGCATGCCCCTTGCCGACTTTTCGTTCCCGTCGCGGAATGGCGACATCCACCCCATGATCCCTCAACCCGATGATCTGAAACGATTTTCCATACAAGTCGCATCGAAAGTTCTCAGAAAGCAACCGCACCAACGTCTCCGGCTC
>CAYSOI010000174.1:1349-8251 GCA_964432425.1 uncultured Opitutales bacterium
CCTGTCAACGCCACCACTCTCATGCCTTTGGCCTTCGCCACTTTCGCAGCATGCAATACATTTTTGGAATTCCCGGAGGTGCTGATACAGAGCAACACATCCGGTTTCTGCCCCAGAGCAAAGACCAACTGGGCAAACGTGTAATCCCCGTCACAATCATTGGAATACGCCGTTGTCAGAGCGGAAAACCCCGTCAAGGGAATCACTGGCAACGCTCCCTGTAAATTTTGAGACAACTCCTCGCCCAGTTTTTTCTGCCACGGCCCATCAAGAGGGCGTTTGGAGTCAAAACCCTTCAACAATTCAGCAGCCATATGTTCGG
The DNA here is from genome assembly GCA_964432425.1 of uncultured Opitutales bacterium. Lineage (GTDB taxonomy): Bacteria > Verrucomicrobiota > Verrucomicrobiia > Opitutales > JABJCN01 > JAYPDO01. The sequence continues at coordinate 1,672 of CAYSOI010000174.1, forward strand.
AATCGGCTGCACTGCCCCCATTTCCACAAATCAATAATTTTCCACCCGCTTCAAAACTTTGTCGAAGCTCTTCGAAAACATTTTTGATGGAATACGCACAATTTTCCAGCGCCGGATGACGACGTAAACAATCCTCTAATCGATCTATGCCCATGTAATAATTCTGTTCAGGATTCCTGCAAACAAGCAAACCTGATTTTTAGAAATTGCCACGAAAAACGAAAACCCCTTTAACCTTCCCCCCCAATTTTTACAGATAGAACATTAAATGTCATCCAACCTGCCAGATATTGACCTCGAAACCGCCAATGTGGAACTCGAGAAACTCAGTGCATCTGAACGCATCCAATGGGCTCACGAGACCCTTGGAAGCGGACTGATCCTGTCCAGCAGCTTTGGCCTGCAAAGCGCAGTCATGTTGCATCTGGCCAATACCGCTGTGCCCGGAATTCCCGTGGTTTTTGTGGATACCGGCTACCTGTTTCCGGAAACCCACCATTATTCCAGAGACCTTGAAAAACTCCTCGACCTCAACATCAAGGTCTACTCCTCCCCCATCACACCTTCCCGTCAGGAAGCTCTCCAGGGACAACTCTGGAAACAAGGCAAAGAAGGACTGGATGAATATGGGACGGTGAGAAAAGTCGAGCCTATGAGCCGTGCATTGAAGGAACTCAATGCCACAGGCTGGCTGACCGGACTGCGCCGCAAACAGGCCGACTCCCGGAAAGATCGCCCCATCATTGAACGCCAAAACAAAATTTATAAAATCTACCCCATTGTGGACTGGGATGATACCAACATCCTCACCCACATGCTCAAGCACGACCTCCCTTCCCATCCTCTTTCCCGTGAAGGATACATCGTTCTCGGCGACACCCATTCCGTCCGCAAACTGGGAGCTGGCATGGACAAAAAAGATGCCCGTTATGGCGGGTTGAAATGGGAATGCGGTCTCCATGAAGGAGGCCGGGGCGAAGATTTCGTCATTTAATTCACCAGGAATCTCAAAACAAAAGAAAGCACAACCATGATCACACCCGAAACACGTTCGCAAATTCAAGAAATCGTCAAGAAAGCCGGATACCTCTGGAGGTATCTTTGACGTCGAAGGCAAACTGGAAGAAATTGAAAAACTCGAAGTAGAGATGGGAGCCCCCGGCTTCTGGGACAAGCAGGACCAAGCCAGGGAAATCCTCACCAAATCTTCGGAGTTGAAACGAATCACGGAGCGACAAAAGGAATTCAAAGGCAAAGTCGAAGACCTGGAAGCCATGCTCGAACTCTATGAGGAGTCTGACGAAGATCCAGACACCCTAAAAGAGGTGGAAGACATGGCCAATGAATTGACCAAAGAAATCGAAGTCCTGGAAATTGAGTCCTTCCTGAGCGGGAAATTTGACCGCAACGCGGCCATTCTCAGTATCAATGCCGGGGCCGGAGGCACAGAGTCCTGCGACTGGGCCAGCATGCTCCTGCGACAGTACACACGCTGGGCAGAACGTAATAACTTCAAAGTGGAGATCCAGGAATACCACCCTGGGGAAGAAGCCGGCATCAGCAGTGCGACGCTCCGGATTGAAGGATTGAATGCCTACGGCTATGCCAAAGCGGAACGTGGCGTGCATCGACTTGTTCGGATCAGTCCATTCGACTCCAACAAACGCCGCCACACCTCCTTCTGCTCTGTCGATGTCATTGCCGAACTGGAAGAAGATGATGAAGTGGATCTCGACGAGAAAGACATCCGCCTCGACACCTACCGAGCCAGTGGCAAAGGTGGACAGCACGTCAACAAGACCGACTCCGCCGTGCGTCTGACTCACATTCCGACCGGCATTGTGGTGACCTGTCAGAACGAACGTTCCCAGCACAAAAACAAAGCCTCCGCCATGAAAGCCCTCAAGTCCCGGATCTACGAAAAGGAACAGGACGACAAACGGGCGGCGATGGACAAGTTTTACGGCGAAAAAGGAGAAATCGGTTGGGGCAACCAGATCCGCTCCTATGTGTTCCAGCCCTACCAGATGGTCAAAGATTTGCGTACTGGCGTCGAAACCTCCAACATTGAAAACGTCATGGATGGAGAAATCGACAACTTCATTCATGGCTGGCTCCGGGCCGGTTGCCCAACTCAACGGAACAAAGAAATCCAGATTGATGATTGATGTGGAGCCAGAAGCCGGGTTGTCTCAACAAACCCTCCAGGATGCCTTTTCTCAGCAAACCCTCTTTGCGGAGAAAACCTGGCAACTCTCGCCGCATGCCTTTCCGCTGACCGAAGAGCAAGTCAGTGAAATCCGGCAAATTGGCAAAGCGTGCCACCAATTCCTGGTCGCCCTGGAAAAGCTCTACAACAAATCCAAAGCCAACAAAAAGATCCTCCGCAATCAGGACCTCACGACGCCATGGGTTGCCGAATATCTGGACCGGGGCAAACCAGATTCTCTGATCCGGCATGCCCGCCACAAGAAAGTCTCCGGCAAAACGCCTCTGATCATTCGTCCAGACCTCTTGATCACAGACGACGGTTTTGGCCTAACGGAGCTGGATTCGGTTCCTGGAGGCATTGGCCTGACCGCCTTTCTGAACCGGCTCTACTCCAATCAAAAAGGTATCGTGGGTGACAACGACCACATGGTCCATGCCTTCTACCAGAGCCTTCGCCAACTTCGCCCGGAGATCGATCTCCCCTTCATCGCCATCGTCGTGAGCCATGAAGCCGAGACCTATCGCCCCGAGATGGAATGGCTGGCTGGCGAACTCCAGAAGCATGGTTATAAAGTGTTTGTCTTCTACCCGGAGCAAATCATGCCCCTTGGCCAAACTCTCTGCGCCGATATCGAAGGTGATCCCCATCAAATCGACATCCTGTATCGTTTCTACGAATTGTTTGATTTGGTGAATATCCCCGTCACCCGGCACATCCCGGCACTGGTGGAGGAAGAAGAGCTGGCCCTCACCCCTCCCATGCGACCCTTTCAGGAAGAAAAACTCAACCTGGCCCTCCTCCATCACCATCGCCTGGAAGATTTCTGGAAGGAAAACCTGGACAGAGGCAACCGCCAACTCCTTCAACGCATCGTCCCCAACACCTGGATCATGGACAATCCGGAACTCCCGCCCGGCGCAGTTCTGGATGGACCCACCGTGGGCGACAAACCCATTCACCATTGGGAACAACTTATCAACGCCTCCCAAAAGGAACGAAACCTCATCCTCAAAATCAGCGGTTACCACGAAACCGCATGGGGAGCCCGCAGCGTCACTCTCGGCTCCGACTCCTCAAGGATGCAATGGGGACAAGCCATCCAGCACGCCCTCCGTTCGGCAGACAAAAACCTCCACATCCTCCAGGAATTCCGCAAACCCAAACGAGTCCGCCATCAGCATTACACACAAAGTGGCGAATTGCGGACCTTAGATAGCCGAGTCCGCCTTTGTCCCTACTTCATGATCCAGGGAGAAGAGGTCGAACTCACCGGCATCCTTGCCACACTTTGCCCCGCTGACAAAAAAATCATTCACGGCATGAAGGACGCCACTCTCCTTCCATGCCAACAAACTCAGTGAGAGTCATCCCATCATGTTACTTGGAGTCAACATTGACCACTGCGCCACCTTACGCCAGGCCCGCTATCGCCATCTTCAGCCCGAAGATTTCCCCTACATTGAGCCGGATCCGGTAGAACTGTCCCTCTTCTGCGAAAAAGCCGGAGCCGACGGCATCACCGCCCACCTCCGCGAAGATGCCCGCCACATTCAGGCTCACGACATCCGTAACCTTCGGGAAAAGATCGGAACCCGCCTCAACCTGGAAATGGCCTGCACTCCACAAATGCTGGAGTTCGCCCTCGAGATTCACCCCGACAGCGTCTGCCTGGTCCCTGAAAACCGACAGGAAATCACCACCGAAGGCGGGCTCGATGCCCTAGGCCAAATCGACCGAGTCCGGGAAATTACCGCAGCCATGAACGAAGCAGGCATCCACACCAGCCTCTTCATTGACCCGGATCCTGCCCAAATCGAAGTCGCGGCAGAAGTCCAGGCTCCATGGATCGAACTCCACACAGGAGCCTTCGCCAACCTCTACCACCTCCCGGAACAATTCCAACCTGAACTCGAAAAACTTCAGGAAGGAGCCGAACTCGCCCACTCCCTTGGCCTCATTGTCAACGCTGGGCACGGCATCAACTACACTAACATTCAGGAAATTCTCACCATCCCCCATCTCCATGAACTCAACATCGGCCACAGCATCCTGAGCCGAGCCATGTTCACTGGTATTGAAGAAGCCGTCTCCACCATGCGAAAACTGATGAATCCGTAAGTAGCCTAGCTTCCAGATTGCAAAGTCCGTACTATGGAGAATCCGCAAGCTGGAAGCATGCGCCACTCATTGCCTTCATAAATTTGCCAAAACAGGTAAAGAAATTGAAAGTAACCGATACAGAAACCCAATTTTGCATCATTCACGAACCACGGTATTTCAAGGGATTCTTCGCATTCCTCATTGGCCTTGGCTTGGCGATATCCCCCATGGTTGATTGGTGGAATATTGAACTCAAGGGGCTTCTGAAGGCATTGGGAATCCTGATTGTTCTTACTGGATTCGCACTGATCTACGCAGGGATAAAAATGACAGTCTATCGCGACCGATGGTACTTCTCCAAAACTGAGACAATCCTCACACACCGATCCGGCCACAGAAAGAGCACCTACGACTTTTCCGAACTTCAAAAAATCAGGTACTCCGAAGTGCCATCACCATCCCTCATGGAAAGTGTAGGTGGAGGAGCGGTAGAAATCCTCCTGGAGAATGGAAAGAGCCTGGATATCATCGTATGCGAAGACCGACAGGTCACCAGGAAAATAGCCAGCCAACTAGGCGCCATTCTAAAGGGTTCTTGATGACTTACCTCTCTCATAAATAATTTCCGAAACTAGAGTCACAGGCAGAATCAGAGGCACCTCTAATCGAGAACTTTAAGACGACGATGCCCATTCGTCCGCTCCATCTTTCTGAAGGAAGTGTAGGTATAGAGTTTGACCCTAGGTTGCTTTTGCTAGACATTCCCCATCCATGGCACTCTGAACCAGAGATGACCGGAAATTAAATATTATGCATTTATTTACTGATTGCAGTGTGTCACCCCGTACAGGAAGAGGCATTGGAGGCTACCTTTGTATGGAAAGCACTTCAGATCCTTCCGAATCGTTGGCAGAAAGTATAGAACTGAAGACTTTTAAGAAAGTCAGCTCTACGGAATTAGAGCTACGAACTTTACTGTGGGCATTAAAAACTGTGGAGAAAACAGGGGAAACCTTATTCATTTATACCGATTCTCAGAACATTGCCGGTCTTCCTCATCGCAGAAAGCGATTGGAAGAAGATGATTATCGCAACAGTTCGGGAGAGGTGTTGCAGCACAAAAAAATCTACAAGGAATTTTATCGAATGATGGATAAATTCAACTTCGAGGTCATCAAGGTGAAAGGCCACAGCCCAAGTGATCAAAAGGACGAAATTGAAGATTTGTTCAGTATGCTGGATCGTTCGACTCGAAAGGAGTTGAGGCGACAGTTAAAACCATGATCGACCATCAGGAATCTGCCCTGGAGCATTGAATTTCGATTAAAGTCACGAACCTTGTGAATCGAAAAGGTAGTCAACGAACCGCATGTTTAAGATGTGAACAAAAATATGCAAATTGTAGACCTCATCGAAACCCAAGCGTCCCTTGAGCAGTTAGCTGCGTGGCATCATGCCGAATGGGAGCATCTCAATCCAGGGAAAACGCTGGAGATGCGGTTAGAGGAAATGCAGGAGTACCTGGAAGGAAAACCTGTGCCGAGAACCTTGGTTGCCAAAGATGGCGTTCAAGTGATGGGATCGGCGGCCATTATTGAAAGCGATATGGAGACCAAACCGGAGCTGAGCCCATGGCTGGCCAGTGTTTTCGTAGAGCCAAGCTTCCGGAAAAGAGGCATCGGTTCTTCGCTGGTAAAACAGGTCATGAACTATGCCAAGGAAATCGGAGTGAAGACTTTGTATCTGTACACGGAACACGAGGCCTCCTTTTACGAAAAGTTGGGTTGGCAGGTAATTGCCAAGGAAGATTATAGACAGCAGGAAGTAACTGTGATGAAAGCAGACCTTCTTCAAAATCAATGACTCTTCCGCTGGACATCCCTCATGGAGGCAAAGTTTTGGGCATGGGTTGTGACCTTGCCGAAGTTGAACGCATCCAAAAAGCACATGAACGACATGGGCAATCGTTCTTGGACAAGGTCTACACTGCCGCAGAACAGGAATACTGTCTGCAACAAGCCAATCCCTACCCTTCCCTTGCAGCAAGATGGGCAGCCAAGGAAGCGGTTGCCAAGGCATTCACAACAGGAGTCAGTGAACACATCGGGCTGCTTTCCATTGAGATTACCAAAGGACCGAGATCTGAACCGCAGGTACAACTTCTGGAAAACGGTCAAAAATTGCTGGAACAAATTGGGGGAACTGAAATCAAGATCTCCTTGTCCCATACCCGGGAAATCGCAATGGCGGTAGCGGTGATTGTGGAGT